>NZ_JAMYTU010000031.1:0-58464 GCF_040322615.1 Mesorhizobium sp. M0119 | reverse complement strand
CCCCCCCCCCCCCCCGGCCCTGGCGTGCCCCCGGCCCCCCCCCCCCCCTCTGTTTTTTTGTTCGGTCCACCACCGTTGTGGGCGGGGCGGGGGGGGGCCCCCCCCCCCCCGACCAAGCAACCTCGCCGCAGCTTCCGCGTTGAGCCATCGGAGGGATGACGTCAGCCTCGGAGAACTTCCATGAAAACACTTCTATCCATCACTGCGGCAGCGATGATGGCCGGCGCGCCTTTGGCTGCTTTTGCTCAATCGGCGACGCTGACGCCTCTGACGACCGACACCATGAGCAAGGTTGACACCGCGACGTTCGTCAAGACCGTGCCCATCGCCAATACATTCGAAATCGAATCGAGCCGACTTGCGCAGACGCAGGCGACTGCCGACGACGTGAAGGCATTCGCGGCGCAAATGGTCACGGACCACACCAAGGCCGGCGAGGACTTCAAGGCGGCGCTCAGCAGGGGTCAGACGACTTCCGCCACCGCGCCAGCCGGCCCGTCGCTGGACACCAAGCACCAGGCGCTGCTCGACCAACTCAAGGAGGCCAGCGGTGACAGCTTCCAATCGAAATATATCGACATGCAGACCCAGGCGCATAAGGAAGCGGTGGCGCTGTTTTCCGCTTACGCAAATTCCGGCGACGATCCGGCGATGAAGGAGTTTGCCAAGAAGACGCTGCCGGTGCTGCAAATGCACGAACGTCACGTGAAGGATCTCGCTGCCGCGCATCAATGAGAGCGAGGAGTGCCTTTTGCAAACGAAAGGCCGCCCCACACACGGCCTGTGTAAAGCGGCTGTAGTCCGGCCACACGGCCGGGAACAAAGCACCGAGAGTGCCGTTATTTATCCGGCTTGTTCGGGGAGGATCCAATGGAAGGCGGCATTCGCGAGGCCTCAAGGATAGTAGCGCCGGCTTTCGGCACCGTCCTGGTCGCCGCTGTCACAGGCTGAAATCGCTTTCCGAACGGGACAGGCTGCCTTCATGCGCTACGGCGAGATATTTGCAAATGTTACGGCACTCATGTTGCTGGCCTTGATGATTGGCGGCGTCTTCGTCCTGTTTGGAGAGCCGCTGTGGCCGCGGCACTACGCGAGAATGGTGCTGGTTACGGATATCGATGCCATGACCACCGCGTCAGTCCGAACAAGCTGCGTGCCCAGTCCATGCCTGCCCGACACCATCGATCACACCGTGCTCACTCCTCGCCCCGAGGACGGACCGTGATCTGCGATTGCAGCAGACGCGGAGCGAGGAGATGCGGAAAGGCCCGCCACGCGACCTGCGCGACGGACCCTTTGGTTCAATCAAACCGTCTGGCCACAACTAAGTCAGGATAATCACGATCTTGTAGGTATTCGGGTCGACGATGACGATCCGGCCATCGGCGAGCACGAAATACTCATAGCCTTCGTAAGCCGGAACGATCTTGACAATGCGCGCCGGCAGACGATGCAGCCGGACTTTCTTTCGCGGAACCTCGATGCCGACAGAGATGTCGAAATCGACGCTGGAAACGGGTTGGACGTTCGTCTCCTTGATGACCTGAGTGATCTCCGTCTTCTGTTCAACGGTCACATTGCTGATGGAAGCGGTCGAACTCTGGTCTTGCGTCTGCGTCGAGGCATTGCCCTGAGTCTGCTCGGTGGTCGTGGTCCCAGTCTTGCCCTGAGCCTGCTCCTCGGTCTTCATTTTCGTGTTGCCTTGGGCCTGCTCGGTAGTGGTGGTTCCGGCCTTGCCTTGGGCTTGCTCGTCGGTCTTCATCTTGGTGTTGCCCGTGGCCTGCTGGTCGGTCGTGGCGCCGGCCTTGCCCTGGGCCTGCTCTTCGGTCTTCAGCTTCTTGTTGCCCTGCGCCTGTTGATCAGTCGTAGCGCCGGCCTTGCCCTGGGCCTGCTCGTCGGTCTTCAGCTTCGGTTTGCCCTGCGCCTGTTGATCAGTCGCAGCGCCGGCCTTGCCCTGAGCCTGCTCGTCCATCTTGGCGCCATTCTGGCAATTGGCAGCGCCGGCTGCGCAATTGGCGCCGGACTGGTCGTCGGTCGACTGCTGCGTCTGGGCAAGTGCAGCTCCGCAGCTGACGCTGATTGCTAGCATGCTGGTGATCAGAACGCCTTTCATGAGAGATCTCCTTGGAAAATGCGTCCCTTCACCGCGTAAAACTGCGGCTAAAAAATTTTGTTCCAAACCAATGGAGCGAAACGGCAAGCGATCCGAGTGGCGGAACAAGCTCCACCTGATGACGTTACCGGCCTATAGCGACCCCGCTGCGAACGGCATGACGCGGCGCAGCGCAGAGGTGGCTCACGACGAAAGGAGACGATCATGAGAATGCATCTTTCGGCAGCCGCGGCTGGGTTCTTGCTGCTTGCGGGTATTGGCGCCGCTGCCGCTCAGGACGTGGTCATCGAACCGCAGCAGGAGACGATCGTACGCGAGTATGTGAAAAAGCAGCCTCTGGCGTCCGTCCAGCTTCCCGGCGTGGAGCTCAATGTCGGCTCGACCCTGCCCGATACCGTCGAGCTTCATGAGGTTCCCGACGTCAAATACCGCTATGTCGTCGTCGACAATCGGACCGTCCTGGTCGATCCTGGCACGCGCAGGATTGTAAAGGTCATCGAGTGAGCAAGCGCGTCGCTTTGAAGGGACATGCGGCGCGTCCAGCATTGTCGACATCCCAAACTGCTGCCCGTGTTGGGCATTCGGACGCAGAAAGGCCCGCCGCTTCGAAGCACGGCGGGCCTCATAGCGGAGACGACAGCCGGACAATTTCTGAGCCAGCATTGGCTTGGAACGCATGATCCCAGCACGCGCTGTGCTCGCCAGGCCCGAAACTTTGAGAGAATATTCCTGGCTTGGCGTTTCGCGGGAAATACGGTGCTTTGATCCGACGGTCAGCATTCCCGATGATGCCGGCAAGGCTTGGCACTCCGCTTGGCCGCAACGACTTCAGAACCGACGGGATAGATCATGTCTGGGAACACCAACACTTTGCTCTCATTTCTCTCCGCAAGTATAAACCGGCGCGCCGGTCTGGCTGTACTTTTCGCGTCGGCGGTTGCGATTGTCGGCCTTGCTGCGCCGTCGTTCGCCGAAGACAAGACGGCGGTCAAGGTCGGCATCATGAGCGGCGAGGACGAGGACGTCTGGCGCGTCGTCACCGCCCACGCGGCGGAGAGAGGCCTGACGATCGAGACCGTGGTGTTCAACGACTATACCCAGCCGAATGAAGCACTCGAGCGTGGCGAAATCGACGCCAACGCCTTCCAGCACAAGCCCTATCTCGACAACCAGATCAAGACGCAGGGCTATCACATCGTCCCGGTCGGCTATACCGGGGTCTGGCCGATCGGCCTCTATTCCAAGAAGTACACGAAGATTGCCGACCTGCCCGAAGGCGCCGTCATTGGCGTGCCGAACGACCCGTCCAATGAGGGCCGCGCACTGCGCGTTCTGCAGAGCGAAGGTCTGATCAAGCTCAGGGAAGGCACCGGCATTCTGGCTACGACGACCGACATTGCCGAAAACCCGAAGAAATTGGTCGTCAAGGAGCTTGACGCTGGCATTGTCGGGCGCTCGGTGGAAGATCTCGACGGGGCCGTAGTCAACACGGATTGGGCGCTTAAAAGCGGCCTCACACCGGAGAACCGCATCGCCCAGGAGGCGGTGGCCGACAATCCCTACCGCAACTTCATCGCGGTCAAGGCCGGCAATGAAAACCAGCCTTGGGTAAAGACATTGGTCGCCTCCTACCAGAACGAAAAGGTGAGGGCCGAATTCGATCGGGTCTACAAGGGAGCCGGCATCAGCGCCTATTGATGCCGAGCTCGACTGGGCGCTGAAGCCCGGCGTGATAAAGCGGTCCGCGCTCCAACGTGGACCGCGATCGCGTTTGCGGCACCAATACAGGAACTTTCATGAACCAGCATTTCGCCTCGGTCACCGAAATCATGCATCCCATCGGCAGCCGTTCCGCCGGACCGGACGATGTCGTGCGCCTCATCGAGCTGAAGCGCCGCTTCGGCGCGACAGCGGCGCTGGACGGCGTGTCGCTCAGCGTGCGCCAGGGCGAGATCCTCGGCATCATCGGCCGCAGCGGCGCCGGCAAGTCGACGCTGATACGCTGCCTGAACGGCCTGGAGCGGCCGGATTCAGGACAGGTCTTCATCGAAGGCCGCGACATCAGCCGGCTCGGCGAGCGCGAATTGCAGCCGCTGCGCCGGCGCATCGGCATGATCTTCCAGCATTTCAACCTGCTGTCCGCCAAGACGGTCGAAGACAATGTAGCGCTGCCTCTCAAGATCGAAGGCCGGCCCAGGGCCGAACGCCTGGCGCGCGCTGCCGAGCTGCTCGAGCTCGTCGGCCTGTCGGAGAAGGCGAAAGCCTATCCAGCGTCGCTGTCGGGCGGACAGAAACAGCGCGTCGGCATTGCCCGGGCGCTTGCGGCGCGGCCGGCGCTGCTGCTGTCGGACGAAGCGACCTCGGCGTTGGACCCGGAGACGACGCGCTCCATCCTTGCCTTGCTCAGAGACATCAACCGGCAGCTCGGCCTGACCATCCTGCTCATCACCCATGAGATGGAGGTGATCCGTTCGATCGCCGACCGGGTCGCGGTGATCGACGCCGGACGAATCGTCGAGCAAGGGCCGGTGTGGTCGGTGTTTGCCGATCCGAAGTCGGCGATCACACAAAGCCTTCTCGGCGGCATCAGGCCGCAATTGCCGGCGGAGATCGCAAGCCGGCTAACGCAGAACGCCGGCGTGGAGGCGATCCTCAGGATCGACGTGGCGGGTGAGGCCGCGCGAAGCCCGCTTTTGTCCGATCTTGCCTCGGCAGTTCCCGGCTGGTTCCGCCTCGTGCATGGCGGCATCGATCACGTCCAGCAGCAGCCTGTCGGGACACTGTTCGTGGCGGTCGCCGGCAGCAATGAAGCTCACCTGGCAGAGGTGATCGCGTTCTTGAAAGCCCGCCAAGCGCGGGTGGAGGTGCTTGGCCATGTCGCCGGTTCTGTTTGAGCTTCTCGTCCGTTCGATCTGGGAAACGATCCTGATGACGGCCGCCTCCGGCCTCATCTCGCTGGTTTTCGGGCTGCCGCTCGGCCTGGCGCTGGTCGCCACAGACCGCGGCGGCATCGCCGAAAACCTGTGGGTGAACCGCGCGCTTGGCGCGGTCATCAACGGTTTCCGCTCGGTGCCTTTCATCATCCTGCTGGTTGCGCTGATCCCGGTGACGCGGCTGATCGTCGGCACCTCGATCGGCACCTGGGCAGCGATTGTGCCGCTGTCGATCGCGGCGACGCCCTACTACGCCCGGATCGCCGAAGTGTCGCTGCGCGAGGTCGACCACGGGCTGATCGAGGCGGCACGCGCCATGGGCGGCAACCGCTGGACGATCATTCGCGAGGTGCTGGTGCCGGAAGCGTTGCCCGGCATCGTCGCCGGCTTCACGGTGACGCTGGTGACGCTTATCGGCGCCTCGGCCATGGCCGGCGCCATCGGCGCCGGCGGGCTCGGCGACCTCGCCATCCGCTACGGCTACCAGCGCTTCGAGACGTCCGTCATGATCGCCGTTGTCATTGTGTTGATCATCCTGGTCTGCGGCATCCAGTGGGCCGGCGACCGGCTGGTCGCGAGGCTGGATCATCGGAACTGAGAGCGTGGCACAGCGGAGATGCTGGCCAGCGTCGTCAGCCGCCGCGCCGCTTTTCGGTCGCTGCCCGGTCAATCGCCAACCCGTTCGCCGACAGCGCGACGCCGAACTTTTCGCCGGCTTCTGCGGGTGTGTAATAGCCCAGGGCGACATCCCGAGCGACCAATTCCGGATCCCGCTGCAACGGGTCACCGTAGCCGCCGCCGCCCGGCGTGCCGACGCGCACGCGATCGCCTGCCTTCAGTGCGATGTCCTGCTCCTTGGACAGATGCGGCGGCACATGTTCCTTGCCGTCGCGGAACACGGTCACCGTGTTGACCGCGCCGTCCTTGCCGCCGAGCGCGCCCTGCGGGCCGAAGCGGCCATGGTCCATGACGAAGGAGGCGCGGGCGTCGCCGCGCAGGATTTCCACCTCATAGGCAAGCCCGAAACCGCCGCGATGCTTCCCGGCGCCGCCCGAGCCTTCGCGCAGGGCGTAGTGGCGGTAGAGCACCGGGAAGGCCTGCTCCATGATTTCGACCGGCGGCGACTTGGAGATGCCTATGGTCGAGCAGCCATTGGTCAGGCCGTCGTGACCGGCATTGCCGCCATAGCCGCCGCCGGAGATCTGGTACATGACATAATCGCGGCCGCGCGCCGGATCATTGCCGCCGAGCGCGAAATTGCCGCTGGAGCCGGCGGGGGCCGCCGTCACCTTGTCCGGCAGCGCCTGCACCATCGCCGCGAACACCGCCTCGGCAATACGCTGCGAAACCTCGGCCGCGCAGCCCGATACCGGGCGCGGATATTTGGCGTCGAGGAAGGTGCCTTCCGGCCGCTTGACGATCAGCGGCTCGAAGGCGCCAGCGCTGATCGGCACGTCGGGGAAAATGTGCCGCATGGCGAGATAGACCGAGGACAAGGTCGTCGCCAGCACGCTGTTCATCGGCCCAGCGCAGGGCTTTGACGAGCCCGAGAAGTCGAAGCTGAGCGTGTCGCCCTGTTTCTCCACAGCAAGCGCGATGATCAGCGGCTCGTTGACCACGCCGTCCGAATCAACAAAGGCCTGCGACCGGTAAATGCCGTCGGGAATGGCCGATATGTTGACGCGCATCTGTTCGGCGGCGCGGCGCCGCAATTCGGCGATCGCATCGACAACCGTTTCATCTCCGTAACGATCCAAAATTCCGTTGAGCCGGTCCTGGCCGATCAGCAGTGCGGCCGCCTGCGCGCGGATGTCGCCGATGCGCTGGTCGGCAACCCTGATGTTCGAGCAGATAATGGCGTAGATTTCGCGATCGAGCACGCCCTTCTTGAACAGCTTCACCGGCGGCAGCCGCAAGCCTTCCTGCTCGACCGCCGTTGCCGAGGCGGAGAAGCCGCCCGGCACCGAACCCCCGATGTCGGGCCAGTGGCCGGTGTTCGACAGCCAGCAGAATATCTTGCCGTCCCGGTAGACCGGCATCGCGAAGCGCACATCCATCAGATGGGTGCCGCCGAGATAGGGATCGTTGACGACGTAGATATCGCCTGGCTCGGGCGGCAGGCAGCGACCGTCGGCGATCATCTCGATCACCGTTTTGGTCGAATACTGCATGACGCCGACGAACACCGGCAGGCCCTGGCTGCCTTGCGCGATCAGCGAACCGTCGAGCGCCGAATAGATGCCGTCGGAGCGGTCATTGGCCTCGGCGATAACAGGCGAGAACGCGGCGCGCGAAAACGTCAGGTCCATTTCGTCGCAGACCTGCTGCAGCGCCGCCTGGATGACCGAAAGGGTGATGGCGTCGAGCTTTTGCATCTCAGGCCTCACCGATATCGATGATGATGTTGCCGTCGGCATCCGATCGCGCCCGGTCGCCGGGCTCCAGCACCGTGGTGGCATCCATCTGTTCGAGGATCGCCGGACCTTCGATTGTTGCGTCGAGCGGCAACTTCTCTCTGCTGTAGACCGGCGTGTCGTGCCAGCGCCCGCCATACCAGACAGGCCGGATCTCGCGTCGCGCCCCTTCGAGCGTTTTGGCGCGGCCAGCCGGGTCGATCAGCCGCGACAGGTCGATCGCCGGCCGCACGCCGGTCACCGAGGTGTTGAGGTTGACCAGATTGGCGCGGATTTCCGGCAGCTGGACCTTGAAGCGGGCGAAATAGGCCTTCTCGAACAGTTGCTGCAGTACCTCGCGTGTCACCGCAGACGACGGCAGCGGCACGTTGATGATATGCGTCTGGCCGACGAACTGCATGTCGGCGGAATGCGTGACGCGGATCATTTCCGGCTTCACCGCTTCCTTGCCGACCAGCTCCTCGCCTTCGTTTCGGTGCCGTTCCAATACTCCGTGAAGCTGGATTTCATCGAGACTGGCCACCGGCTGGTTGACCGTATTAACGAAATCATGGCGCAGATCGGCGACGACGCAGCCGAGCGCATTGGTAATGCCCGGCCGCGCCGGCACCAGCACCTTGGGCAGGCCGAGCTCGCGGGCCAATGCTGTCGCATGCAGCGGCCCGGCGCCGCCGAAGGCGAACAGCGCGAAATCGCGCGGGTCGTGGCCGCGTGACACCGACACCATGCGGACGGCGCCGGCCATCTTCACGTTGCCCAGCCGCAGCACCGCTCCCGCCGCGTCGACGCCGGACAGGCCGGTGGCGCGGCCGATCCTGTCCTCGAATATGCCGGTGACGCGTTCGACGGTGACCGGGTTTTCCACCGCAAGCAGCTTTTTCGGCGCTAGCCGACCGAGCACCAGATTGGCGTCGGTGATGGTCGGCTCCAAGCCGCCGCGTCCGTAGCAGATCGGCCCGGGATTGGCGCCGGCGCTTTCCGGGCCGATCTGGATCAGGCCGGCCGCATCGACACGGGCGATCGAACCGCCGCCGGCGCCGACCGTATGCACCGCCACCATCGGCACATGGATCGGCATGGCATATTCGATCTCGATCTCGTTCGACACCGCCGGCTCGGCGTTGCGTATCAGCGCCACATCGGTCGAGGTGCCGCCCATGTCGTAGGTGACCAGGTTTTCGAAGCCGGCGCGCTTGCCGGTATAGGCGGCGGCAATGACGCCGGAGGCGGGGCCGGACATAACGGTCTTGGCCGACTCACGTGTGACAAAGCGGGCCGAGATCATGCCGCCATTGCCGTTCATGATCAGGAAGTCGCGGGCGTAGCCTTTTGACGCCAGTTCCTTGCGCAGCCGTTCGACATAGCGTTCGAGGATCGGCTGCACCGAGGCGTTGACCGAAGCGGTCACGCCGCGCTCGAATTCGCGCGCTTCCGAAAGCAGCGCATGGCCTGTCGTGATGTAGCCGTTCGGCCAAAGCTCGGCGCCGATCTCAGCGGCGCGCCGCTCATGCGCCGGGTTGGCGTAGGAATGCAGGAAATGGATGACGAGGGATTCGCAGCCGGCTTCGATCAGTTGTGAAATCGCTGCCCGCATCTCGGCCTCGTCGAGCGGGATGCGCACCGCGCCCGAGGCTTCGACCCGCTCCGAAACTTCGAGCCGCAGATTGCGCGGAATGATCGGCACGAAAGTGCCTGTCATGCCATAGGCTTGCGGCCGTGTCCGCCGGCCCAGCTCGATCACGTCGCGAAAGCCGCGCGTGGTGATCATGCCGGTCTTTGCCAGCCGGCGTTCGAGCACGGCGTTGGTTGTGGTCGTCGTGCCGTGCACGATGAGGTCGATGCCGTCGACGGGAAAGCCGGTGGCACCAAGAGCTGCAACGACGCCGAAAGCCTGGTTGTCGACCGTGGTCGGGGTCTTGGCGATATGTACCCGGCCACCGTCGCGGCCGTCGATCAGAAGCAGGTCGGTAAAGGTTCCGCCGACATCGATGCCGGCGACGACGCTGCCCGCCAAATCCTGCGCTTGCGCCGAAAAATTCTGTTCCATTGTCGAAACCCGAAATGCCCGAACTGCTTACGTGCCTCAGTTTGGAAAGCTGTTTTACGGCGGCGTCTTGACGCAAATATCGTTTGTATACTAATAAATTCCGGACACAAGAGCTTACCGCTTCGGAGTGTGCAAACGGCACGCTGGAACCTGACAGGTTCGGGCGCGCAGGTGAAGATTTGGTGCGGGCGCCGAGCTGGCCCAGAAGGTTAGGTTTGATGAACACCACATCCGCGTTCAACACTGCCGGCGCCCGGCCGTTGCAGTTTCCGATACCGGCCAATGTCTATGCCGAAACCGTGGTCTCGGTGAAGCATTATACCGACCGGCTGTTTTCGTTCCGCATCACCCGGCCGCAATCACTGCGCTTCCGCTCCGGCGAGTTCGTCATGATCGGCCTGCCCAATGCCGAGAAGCCGGTGTTCCGCGCCTATTCGATCGCCAGCCCGTCCTGGGACGACGAGCTGGAATTCTTCTCGATCAAGGTGCCGGACGGCCCGCTTACCTCGGAGCTGCAGAAAATCGAGATCGGCGATACCGTCATCATGCGGCAGAAGTCGACCGGCACGCTGGTGGTCGACGCGCTGACGCCGGCCAAGCGCCTGTTCATGATCTCGACCGGCACCGGCATTGCTCCCTTCGCCAGCCTGCTGCGCGATCCCGACACTTATGAGAAGTTCGAGCAGGTTATCCTGACCCATACCTGCCGCGACAATGCCGAGCTCACCTACGGCCAGGAGCTGGTGGCCGCGCTGGAGAACGATCCGCTGATCGGCGAACTGACCGGTGGCCGCGTCACGCTCTACAATTCGACGACACGTGAGACCTCCGAGCGCATGGGCCGCATTACCGCGCTGATCGGCTCGGGCAAATTCTACACCGATCTCGGCATCGACAAGCTCAATCCCGAGACCGACCGAATCATGATCTGCGGCTCGATGCATATGCTCAAGGACGTCAAGGAGCTGGCTGAAAGCCACGGCTTCCAGGAAGGCTCGCTGCATCATCCGGCAAGCTTCGTCGTCGAGCGCGCCTTCGTCGGCTGAGACGCGGCAGTTCAGCGTCCACTGGTTTGCGACCCTGATTTTGATCATACGGTCAAAAATCGGCTGCCTTGACCGCCTTTTTCCGCTATGACCGCTTGAAGGACTCGTGAAGCGCTGCTTCACGGTCTATCTTCGGCATAAGTCGCTGAACAAGGGGCAGGAGATGAGCAGCACAATCCGCGAAACCGATCTCGGCACGTCCAAGATCACGCCGCTGCCGGCGCGGCCCGCCGCCAATGCGCCTATGCCGCAGGCCCATGGCATTGCCCGCAATCCCGGCATGAGGCTCGATCTTGGCTTCATGGAATCGGTGCGCAGCGTCAACCGCTCGGCGCTGGAACGCCGCGTCGCCAGCCTGACCAAAAGAC
This sequence comes from Mesorhizobium sp. M0119, assembly GCF_040322615.1. Classification (NCBI taxonomy): domain Bacteria; kingdom Pseudomonadati; phylum Pseudomonadota; class Alphaproteobacteria; order Hyphomicrobiales; family Phyllobacteriaceae; genus Mesorhizobium; species Mesorhizobium sp. M0119. The sequence goes on along the minus strand of NZ_JAMYTU010000031.1, from coordinate 47,543 downwards.
GCTCGATCAAGGCAGATAACCAGGCCGCCTGGCTGCTGCGCGCTGTCGCCTGCATGGACCTGACGACGCTGAACTCGAACGACACGGAAGAGCGCGTGCGCCGGCTCTGTGCCAAGGCGGTCAACCCGTTCCGCCGAGACATTGCCGAGGGGCTCGGCATTACCGGTGAAAAGATCCGCCCGGCGGCGGTCTGCGTCTATCACCCCTTCGTCGCCACTGCCGTCGAGGCGCTGCGCGGCAGCGGCGTCCATGTCGCCGCCGTTTCCACGGCTTTCCCACATGGCCTTGCACCGCTTTCGACACGTCTGCAGGAGATCGAAGCATCGGTCCGCGACGGCGCCGACGAGATCGACGTCGTCATTCCGCGCGGCCTGGTATTCGGGGCGAAATGGCAGGAGCTCTATAACGAGATCGTCTCGATGCGTGCCGCTTGCGGCGAGGCGCATCTGAAGGTGATCCTCGGCACCGGCGACCTCGCCACGCTGCGCAACGTCATGCTCGCCTCGATGGTGGCGATGATGGCGGGTGCAGATTTCATCAAGACCTCGACCGGCAAGGAAAGCGTCAACGCGACGCTGCCGGTCGGCCTTGCCATGGTGCGCGCCATCCGCGCCTATTTCGAGGAAACCGGCTATCTCATCGGCTTCAAGCCGGCCGGTGGCATTTCCACGGCAAAAGCCTCGCTCGATTGGCTGGTGCTGATGAAAGAAGAACTGGGCCGGCCTTGGCTGGAGCCAGAGCTGTTCCGCTTCGGAGCATCGAGCCTTTTGACCGACATCGAGCGCCAGCTCGAGCATCATCTGACAGGCCGCTACTCGGCCAATCATCGCCACGCGATGGCTTGATTCGGAGCGCTTCATGAACATTCTCGAACGCTATCACGCCATGGATTACGGCCCGGCGCCGGAAGCCCGCAACGAGGCCGATGCCTGGCTGGCGACCCGTGATTTCTCGAAAGCGTTGTTCATCGGCGGCGACTGGAAAGCAGCTGCAAATGGCAAGACCTTCGACACCAGCGATCCCGCCTCCGGCAAATTGCTGGCCAAGGTGTCGGACGCTGCTGCCGCCGATATCGACGCGGCGGTTTCGGCCGCCACAAAAGCGCTGCCGAAATGGAGCGCCAGCACCGGCTACAGCCGAGCCAAAGTGCTCTATGCCATCGGCCGCGCCATGCAACGTCACCAACGGCTGTTCGCGGTGCTTGAGACAATCGACAACGGCAAGCCGATCCGCGAAAGCCGCGACATCGACGTGCCGCTGGCGATCCGCCATTTCATCCATCATGCCGGCTGGGCGCAGGCGCTGGACAGGGATTTTCCAGGCCATAAGGGCGTCGGCGTCGTCGGCCAGATCATCCCGTGGAACTTCCCGCTCTTGATGCTGGCCTGGAAGATCGCGCCGGCGCTCGCCGCGGGCTGCACCGTGGTGCTCAAACCCGCGGAATTCACGCCGCTCACCGCCATCCTCTTTGCCGAGATCTGCGGACGCGCCGGCGTGCCGAAGGGCGTCGTCAACATCGTCCAGGGCGGGCCGGAGGCGGGCGCGGCCATCGTCAACCATCCCGGGATCCAGAAGATCGCCTTCACCGGTTCGTCCGAGGTCGGCAAGATCATCCGCAAAGCCACGGCCGGCTCGGGCAAGAAACTGTCGCTGGAGCTTGGCGGCAAGTCGGCCTTCGTCGTCTTTGAGGATGCCGATCTCGACAGCGCCGTCGAGGGGCTGGTCGACGGCATCTGGTTCAACCAGGGCCAGGTGTGCTGTGCCGGCTCGCGCCTTCTGGTGCAGGAAGGCATCGCCGACGCCTTCATCGCCAAGGTCAAGACGCGGATGAGCCGGCTGCGCGTCGGCAGCCCGCTCGACAAGAACACCGATATCGGCCCGCTGGTCGATTTGACCCAGCTCGATCGCGTCAAGGGCCTGATCGCCGAAGGCGCCAAACAGGGCGCGGTCTGCTGGCAGCCGGACTCGGCGCTGCCGTCCTCGGGCTATTACCATCTGCCAACGCTGGCGACAGGTGTTTCGCCGGCTAACATTCTGGCACAGGAAGAGGTGTTCGGGCCGGTGCTCGCCACGATGACCTTCCGTAACACCGAGGAAGCGATCGACCTCGCCAACAACACACGCTATGGCCTGGCCGCTTCGGTGTGGAGCGAGAACATCAATCTTGCCCTGCACGTCGCGCCGCAACTGAAGGCCGGCGTCGTCTGGGTCAACGGCACCAATATGTTCGACGCTGCCTGCGGCTTTGGCGGCTATCGCGAGAGCGGCTTTGGCCGCGAAGGCGGGCGCGAGGGCATGTTCGAATATCTCTCGGCAAAGCTGCCGCTCGGCCCGGTCATCAAACCGGCAACGTCTTCGGCCCAACCTATCGAGCAGGCGGAAGGTGGCGCCATCGACCGCACGGCAAAGCTGTTCATTGGCGGCAAGCAGGTCCGGCCGGACGGCAATTATTCCTTCGCCATCGCCAGCGCCAAGGGCAAGCTTGCCGGCGAGGTCGGGCTCGGCAACCGCAAGGATATCCGCGATGCCGTGGCGGCGGCGCGTGCATGCAAGGCCTGGCCGGAAGCGACCGCCTACAACCGCAGCCAGGTGCTCTACTACCTTGCCGAAAACCTTTCCGGCCGCGCCGACGAGTTTGCCGCCCGTTTGACCCAGCTCACCGGCGCGACCGCCAAGGCGGCGCGCGACGAGGTCGAGCTGTCGATCGAGCGACTGTTCCTCTATGCCGGCCTGGCCGACAAATTCGAGGGCCGCGTCCACCAGCCGCCGGCCCGCGCCGTCACGCTGGCGCTGCACGAACCGGTCGGGGTTGTCGGTATCGTCGCGTCGGACAACGCACCTTTGCTTGGCCTGATCTCGCTGGTTGCGCCTGCGCTCGCCATGGGCAACACCGTGGTCGCGGTACCATCCGAAAGATACCCGCTGCTTGCCACCGACCTCTACCAGGTCATCGAATATTCCGACGTTCCGGCGGGCGCCATCAACATCGTTACGGGCCGTAGCGCCGAGCTTGCCGGCGTATTGGCCAAGCATGACGATGTCGACGGGCTTTGGGTATTCGCCGATGCCGAGACCTGCGCCAGGGCCGAAGCCGACTCTGTCGGCAATCTCAAGCGCGTCTGGACCGGCCATGGCCGCAGCCTCGACTGGACGTCGAGCGAAGCAGCCGGTGATGCCTTGTTGCGCCGTGCGATCGAGGTCAAGAACGTCTGGGTGCCCTACGGCGACTGAGTGTCCCGGAGGGACGTCCGGGCTTGACGGGCCAAAAGATGTTCTTTACCGAGAAAAAACATTTGGCCGGCAGGCGAATATCGAAAACAGGCGGGATAGTAGCGCCCGTCTGGCACATTGCGACTTGGCCGTATGCCGGTAAAAACCGACGGCCACAGAGGAGACAAGCATGGCGGATCTGAAAGGCAAAATCGTTGTCGTCACGGCAGCTGCGCAAGGCATCGGCCGGGCGAGCGCGCTGGCGTTCGCCAAGGCAGGCGCCGTCGTCCATGCCACCGACATCAACGAGGTTGTGCTCGCCGACCTCGGCAAGACTCCCAGCATCAAGACCCGCAAGCTCGACGTGCTGAACGACGAGGCGGTGAACGCCGCTTTTGCCGAGATCGGCGCCGTCGACGTGCTGTTCAACTGCGCCGGCTTCGTCCATTCCGGCTCGATCCTAGAGATGAAAGACGGCGATCTAGACTTTGCCTATGATCTCAATGTCCGCTCGATGATCCGCACCATCCGCGCCGTACTGCCCGGCATGCTGGAGCGTGGCGACGGCTCGATCATCAACATGGCGTCGCTGGCCAGTTCGACCAAGGGCGTGCCGAACCGCTTCGTTTACGGGCTGACCAAGGCAGCCGTCATCGGCCTGACCAAATCGGTCGCCGCCGACTATGTCGGCAAGGGCATACGCTGCAATGCGATCTGTCCGGGCACGGTCGAAAGCCCGTCGCTGCAGGATCGCATGCATGCGCAGGGCGACTACGACGCAGCCCGCGCCGCCTTCATCGCCCGTCAGCCGATGGGCCGCCTCGGCACGCCCGAGGAAATCGCCGACCTCGCCGTCTATCTCGCCGGTGCCACCTATACGTCGGGGCAGGCTTATAATATCGACGGTGGCTGGTCGATCTAAGAGGCCATTTGAAAACCCTACTCCGCCGGGCGCCTGACGCGGCTTTCTGCGCTTCCGGTGCTCACGTACTTTAAGTACGCTCCGCTCCGGTTCTCGAAACCCACGCCATTCGCCGCAGCGGAGCGAGTTTGCAAACGGCCTCTGGTCGCAACTGGGAGAAAACTGCATGAAACTGCTGCGCTATGGCGAGGCGGGGAGCGAACGCCCCGGCCTGCTCGATGCCGATGGAACGATCCGCGACCTCTCCGCCCATGTCACCGACATTGCCGGCAAGGCGCTTGACCCGGCATCACTTGAGACATTGTCGAAGCTCGATGTGAAATCGCTGCCGGCGGTTTCCGGCAAGCCGCGGATCGGCGCCTGCGTCGCCGGCACCGGCAAATTCATCTGCATCGGCCTCAACTATTCCGACCATGCCGCCGAAACCGGCGCCACCGTGCCGCCGGAGCCAATCATCTTCATGAAGGCAAGCTCGGCTATTGTCGGGCCTAACGACGACGTGCTGATCCCGCGCGGCTCGGTCAAGACCGACTGGGAAGTCGAGCTCGGCGTGGTCATCGGCAGAAAAGCGAAATATGTCACCGAGGCCGAGGCGCTGGATTATGTCGCCGGCTACTGCGTCGCGCATGACGTCTCCGAGCGCGCCTTCCAGGCCGAGCGCCAGGGCCAGTGGACCAAGGGCAAGAGCTGCGACACGTTCGGGCCGATCGGTCCGTGGCTGGTGACAAAGGACGAGGTCAAGGACCCGCAGAACATCCCGATGTGGCTGACGGTCAACGGCAAGACCATGCAGAACGGCTCGACCAAGACCATGGTCTTCGGCGTCGCTTATCTCGTGTCCTATCTCAGCCAGTTCATGTCACTGCACCCCGGCGACATCATCTCGACCGGCACGCCGCCCGGCGTCGGCCTCGGCATGAAGCCACCGGTCTTCCTGAAGCCAGGCGACGTCGTCGAGCTCGGTATTGAAGGGCTTGGTATACAGAAGCAGACGTTCAAGGCGGATTTGTAGGCGTTTCACTTTGGCAAGTTTGCGCCGCCCCTCATCTGCCTGCCGGCATCTTCTCCCCGTATAGTGACGGGGAGAAGGACGAAGCTCCAGCGCTGACGTCCCCCTCTCCCCGTCTCTATACGGGGAGAGGGTAAGGGTGAGGGGCAGCGCCAACCTTTGCCGCGAAGCTACTTCAGCACCTTCCCATCGGGTCCAAACCGGTATGTCTTCGCCGGATCCGGCGTCGCATAGAGCGTGGCACCAGGCTCAGCGTTATAGACGCCAAAAATGCGCACGGTGATCAAGCCGGCCTTCTCGCAGTCGAGATAGAGGTTGGTGTCGGCGCCGAGATGCTCGGCATGCACGACCGTGCCTTTCCAGGCGCCGGATTTGGGGTCGACCGTCAAATGTTCGGGACGGACGCCGATGGTCTTTGCCGTTTCGCCAAGCCTGGCGCCGTCGACGAAATTCATCTTCGGTGAACCGATGAAGCCGGCGACGAACTCGTTTGCCGGCGAATTGTAAAGCTCCATCGGTCCGCCGATCTGCTCGATTTTGCCTGCATTGAGCACGACGATCTTGTCGGCCAGCGTCATTGCCTCGACCTGGTCGTGGGTGACATAGATCATCGTTGCCTTCAGCCGGCGGTGCAATTGCGCGATCTCCAGTCTGGTGTTGACGCGCAGTGCGGCGTCGAGGTTCGATAACGGCTCGTCGAACAGAAAAAGCTTGGGCTCACGCACCACGGCACGTCCGATGGCGACGCGCTGGCGCTGGCCGCCGGACAATTCGGCCGGCCGCCTCTCGAGGTAGGGCTCCAGCGACAGCATCGACGAGGCGATGCCGATGCGGCGGTCGATCTCGGCCGCCGGCGTGCCCGCCTGCTTGAGGCCGAGACCCATATTGTTCTTCACCGTCAGATGCGGGTAAAGCGCATAGGTCTGGAACACCATGGCGATGCCGCGCTTGGCCGGCGGCGTTGCGGAGACGTCGTGGCCGTCGATCACCACGCGGCCTGAGGTCGAGTCCTCCAGCCCGGCAATAACCCTGAGCAGCGTCGACTTCCCGCAGCCGGATGGACCGACGAAGACCACGAACTCGCCATCCGTCACCTCGAGGTTGATGCCCTTCAGCACCTCGACCGGCCCGAAGGCCTTTTTCACGTTCTCGATGTTCAGCGAACCCACGGCGTCGTCCCTTTTCTAGAGTTTCACGGCGCGGCCGCTGCGCACGCTCTCGTCGGCTGCAAGGCAGACGGCGAGCGACTTCACCGCGTCGTCCATGTGGCGGGTCAAGTCCAGATCCTCGCGGACCGCCTTCAGCACAAACGCCTGTTCAAGGTCGCAGAGGTCCTGATGGCCGGGCTCGCCTTGCATCGACAGCATCTCATCCGGTTTGGCGAATTTGCCGTCCGCTCCGGTTGCCGCACTGTGCAGGCGGATGGTCGAGGTCTTGGTGTGGGTGTCGATGTCGTCGGACCTGACGCCCTCTTTCATGACGATCGACACGCAGCCATTGGGCGAGATCACGTCTTTCACGAAGAAAGCCGTCTCCGAAATCATCGGCCCCCAGCCGGCCTCGTACCAGCCGACCGAGCCGTCGTCGAACAGCACCTGCAGGTGCCCGTAATTGTACATCGACGGCGCGATCTCGTCGCTCAGCCGCAGCCCCATGCCGCGCACCTCGACCGGCCTGGCGTCGGTGATCTGCAGCATCACGTCGAGATAATGCACGCCGCAATCGACGATCGGCGACGTCGTCTGCATCAGCTGCTTGTGCGTCTCCCAGCTGTGGCCGGAGGATTGCTGGTTGAGGTTCATGCGGAACACGTAAGGGCCGCCGAGCTTCCGCGCCTCGGCGATCAGCCTGATCCAGGACGGGTGGTGGCGCAGGATATAGCCGATCACCAGTTTCTTGCCGTTGGCCTTGGCTGCTGCGACGACGCGTTCTGCATCGGCAACCGTCGTTGCCAGCGGCTTTTCGACGAAGACATGGCAGCCGGCCTCGAATGCCTTGACGGCATAGTCGGCATGGCTGTCGGAATAGGTGGCGATGCAGGCGACATCGGGCTTTTCGTCGCGTAGCGCCTCGTCGAAGGAACGCCGGATGGCGTAGGTCGAAAGCCCTTCCGGCAGCGGCACATCCGAGCGGTTGACCAGCGCGGCGATCTGGAATCCCGGATTGGTGTGATAGGCCAGCGCATGGCTGCGCCCCATATTGCCGAGACCGGCGACGACAACGCGAAGGGGTTGTTGCGAACTCACTTGACCGCTCCCGAAGTGATGCCGCGGATCAGCTGCCGCGAGAAGATGACGTAGAGGATCAGCACCGGCATGATCGCCAGCGACAGGGCGGCCAGGATGGCATTCCAGTTGGTGACGAACTGGCCGAGGAACAGCTGCGCGCCGAGCGTCACGGTCTTGGTCTCCTCCGACGGCGCCAGGATCAGCGGGAACCACAGATCGTTCCAGATCGGGATCATGGTGAAGACGGCAACCGTCGCCATCGATGGCCTGACCAGCGGCAGCACCAGCCGGAAGAAGATGGTGTATTCGGACAGGCCATCGATCCTGCCGGCGTTCTTCAGATCGTCGGAGACCTGCTTCATGAATTCCGACAGGATGAAGACGGCAAGCGGCAGGCCCTGCGCCGTATAGACCAGGATCAGCGCCGTCAGCGTGTTGACCAGCCCGCTCGCCACCATCAGTTGCAGGATGGCGACGGTGCCGAGGCGGATCGGGATCATGATGCCGAGCGCCAGGTAAAGCCCCATCAGCGAATTGCCGCGGAAGCGGTATTCGGACAGCGCGAACGCAGCCATGGCGCCGAACAAAAGCACGAAGAACAGCGAGGCGACGGTGACGACAAGGCTGTTCTGGAAATAATGGATGAAGTCGCCCTGGCCGATCACCGTGGTGTAGCCGATCAGGTCGAAGGTCCCCGGCGTCGGCGGCGTCAGCGGCGCGCCGAAGATCCCGGCACGCGATTTGAACGAATTCATGATCACGAGGATCACCGGAAACAGCGCGATCGCCGTGTAGGTCAGAAGGATCACATGGGCGCCGATTGTGCGGGGAAGGGAGCGGGTTGCCGTGCTCATGGTCGCGCTCCCCTAAAACTGGTAGCGACGCAAGCGCGTCTGCACGAGGAACAGATAGACGCAGACGCCGCCGAGGATGATCAGGAACATCATCGTGGCGATCGCCGCGCCCATGTTGGGATCGCCGACCTGCAGCTGGAAGCCGAAGAAGGCGCGGTAGAGGAAGGTGCCGAGAATATCGGTCGAATAGTTCGGCCCGGCCAGCGCGCCTTGCGCCGTGTAGATCAGGTCGAAAGCGTTGAAATTGCCGACGAAGGTCAGGATCGAGATGATGCCGATCGACGGCAGGATGAGCGGCAGCTTGATCTTCCAGAATTGCGCCATCCCGGTGATGCCGTCGCATTCGGCGGCCTCGATCACCTCTTCGGGGATGGACAGCAGTGCCGCGTAGATCAGCATCATCGGGATGCCGACGAACTGCCAGACCGAAATCAGGCTGAGCGCGGTCAGCGCGTATTGCGCCTTGCCGAGCCAGGGCGTGAACAGGCTTTTCAGGCCGACAAGGTCCATCATATGCGGCGCCACGCCCCATAGCGGCGACAGGATCAGCTTCCAGGCGAAGCCGACGATGACGAAGGACAGGATCGTCGGCACGAAGATCGCCGTGCGGTAGAAGGCGGAAAACCGCAGCCTGGGGCTGGACAGAAGTGCTGCCAAAAGGACGCCGATCGGGTTCTGCACCAGCATATGGATGATGAAGAACCAGACATTGTTCCTGAGCGCGTTCCAGAAATTGACCGACCAGTTGGGATCGCCGAACAGCATGCGGAAATTTTCCAGTCCGACGAACACCTGCGACTGGTTGATGTTGCGGAACAGGGAAAGCTGCAGCGTGCCGGCCAGCGGCAGGATCATGATCGCCGTATAGACCAGCAGCGCCGGCGCCAGGAAAACGCCGATATGCCAACGGAACGGTCTTTTCGGTGCTGCGGCCATGCGTTCGGTCCCCGCCGATCAGGTCTTGCTATTGCCGTCAAAGGGCACGGCGCCTCCCTCCCCCTCGAGGGGAGGGTGCTTCGCGAAGGGAGGCGGGTGGGGTCGGCCGAGGCAGCGCGCCATCGTCGTTCGACCGCGCTTTCCAGCAACGATCAAGCCGCGGCCTGCCTCGACCGACCCCCTGTGTCGCCTTCAGCGACATCTCCCCCTCGAGGGGGGAGACAACGCTTCGCCGCGCCTTTACTTCGCCGGCTTGTACCAGCTGTCGAGGCCGTCCTGCAGCTTCTTGGCGGCCGCTTCCGGCGTGTCGGTGCCGTTGATGACGTTGGCCGATTCAACCCACGTCTCGTTCTCGAGGTTCGGCGTGCCGCGCGACAGGATCTGGTAGGTCGAGCGGATCGTCGACTTGCACTTGCCGCGCCAGGAGACGAATTCCTGGGCCAGCGGGTCTTCCATCTTCACCGGGGTGTTGTTCAGGCTGAAGAAGCCCGGCAGCGCGTTGGCGTAGATGGTGGCGAAATCCGGCGAGGCCACCCAGGACAGGAAGGTCTTGGCCGCATCCGCGTTCTTCGAGGCCGCATTGAGGCCCATGCCGATGTCGGTGTGGTCGGAGATGTAGCAGGTGTCGCCGGCCTTCTGTACCGGCGGCGGGAACGCGCCCATCTTGAACTGCGCCTGCGTGTTGAACAGGCCGATTTCCCACGAGCCGGCCGGGTAGATGGCGGCGCGGCCGAGCGTGAACAGGTTCTGGCTGTCCGGATAGGTCTGCGCCTCGAAGCCGTCGCCGAGATAGTCCTTCCACTTGGCCAGTTCCTTGTAGGGCTCGACCCACTGCGGATCGGTCAGCTTCTGCTCGCCCTTGATCAGTGCCAGGCGGCCTTCCTCGCCCTTCCAGTAATTCGGGCCGATGTTCTGGTAGCCCATGGTCGCGGCTTCCCAGAGATCCTTGGTGCCCATCGCCATCGGGATGTAGGTGCCGTCGGCCTTGATCTTGTCGAGCGCGGCGTAGAACTCCTCATTGGTCGTCGGCACCTTGATGCCGAGCTTGTCAAAGGCGTCCTTGTTGTAGATGAAGCCATGGATGACCGAGGCCATCGGCACGCAAAAGCTCGACTTGCCGTCGTCGGTCTGCCAGGCGGCCTTGGCAACATCGGAGAAGTTCTCCATGCCGGGCAGTGTCGAGATATCGGCAAGATTGCCCTTCTTGAAGAGTTCTAGCGATTTGTCGAACGGGCGGCAGGTGATCAGGTCGCCGGCCGAGCCGGCGGCCAGCTTGGCGCCGAGTGCGGCGTCATATTCGGTCGGCGCCGACGGCGCGAATATCACCTTGATGCCCGGGTTCTTGGCTTCGAAGGCCGGGATCAGCTTGTCCTTCCAGATGGCAAGGTCATCGCCGCGCCAGCTTTCGATGTTGAGCGTTACGTCGTCGGCATAAGCCACCCCGGCGGAGCCGAGAATGCTGGTGCCGAGAAGAAGTGCCGTCAGTAGCTTCGTTGTCATGCTCAGTCTCCCTGTTGACCTTTTTCAGGTTCGGTTTTGATGAGAACAGAGGCATTGCGCCCCTTGCTCCCCTCGATCGCGGAAAGGGCTGGCCGCAGCTTGTGGCCAGTCCCTTCCAGTATCTTCTCGGCCGCATCGGCGCTGGCGGCGCCGGCGGCGAGCAGAATGGCGGTCTTGACGACGCCGCCGCTCTTTTCGAGCAGGCGGGCTGCCTCGTCCTTGCCGCGCCCGCTGACGGCGGCAACGATGCGTGCGGCGCGGTCGCGCAGCTTGATGTTGTCGGCCATGAGGTTGACCATGTAGCCGTCATGGACATGGCCGAGATGGATGGCGGCCAGCGTCGACAGCATGTTGAGCGCGATCTTCTGGGCGGTGCCGGCGCCCATGCGCGTCGAGCCGGCAATCAGCTCCGGCGGCGTTTCGAGCAGGATGGCGATGTCGGCCAGCCGCAGCAGCGCAGCCTCCCTATTGTTGGCGATGGCAATGGTCGCCGCACCGCGACGCCTGGCGTCCTCGATCGCCCTGACAGCATAAGGTGTCGAGCCGCTGGCCGAGACGGCGATCAGGCAGTCGCCCTTGCCGATGCCGGCGGCGGCAACCGCTGCCGAAGCTTCCTCGGTGTCGTCCTCCGGCCCGCCCGCCAGTGTCTTGAAGGCCTCCTCGCCGCCGGCGATCAGAATGGCGATGCGGTCGCGCTGGATGCCGAACGTGCCCGGCAGCTCCAGCGCATCGGCCAATGCCATCAGGCCCGAGCTGCCGGCGGCCGCATAGGCGAGCTTGCCACCGCTTTTGAGTCTGCTTGCGATGATTTCGGCTGCCGCGGCAATGGCAGGAATGGCGCCGTGCACGGCCTTGGCGGCCTCGATCTGTGCGTTGGCCAAAGAGGAAAGGACGGCTTCCGGGGCCTGGATATCCAGTCCCTCGGCATTGTGGTGAAGCGCTTCGGTGCGCGTTTCGGCCATCCGCTTTCCTCCAATCGAGAAAACCATACCAAAAAAATACCACTTGTCCACACGCATTAATGAAATCCTTGCGGCGGTGCAGGCTTGCGAACAAAATCGGCTGATTTTCCAACAAACTACGCCTTAACTTTTTTGAAACGGAAATTAATCCTTGGCTATTGGTATTTTATTGGTATTATCCGCCTGGAGGAGAAATCACGTGAAATTCGTGCTCGGCATCGATGGCGGCGGCACCAGCTGCAGGGCGGCCCTTGCAACGGCCGACGGCAGTGTCCTCGGCCGCGCCAAAAGCGGCGCCGCCAACATACGCACCGATCTCACCGGCGCCAGGGCCAATATCGTCGACGCAGCGCAGCAGGCCTTTGTCGCCGCGGGCAGGGATCCCGCACTGATCCCGCAAACTCCGGCCGTTCTCGGTCTTGCCGGCGCCAATGTCGGCACCTACAGGCAGCAGCTCGAAGCGATCCTGCCGTTCCGCATCAGCCGTGTCGAGACCGACGCCGAGATTGCGCTGGAAGGCGCGGTTGGCTCCGGTGACGGCGCCATGGCCATACTCGGCACCGGCACCGCCTATATGGCGCGCAAACAAGGCAAGTCGCGCGCCATCGGCGGCTGGGGGTTCCAGGTCGGCGACCAGGGCAGCGGCGCCCGCATCGGCCGCGACCTGCTCGAGCAGACGCTGCTCGCCTATGACGGCATCCGCCAGGGATCACCGTTGACGCAAGCCATGCTCGCCATCTTCCGCAACAATCCCGAGGATGTGGTCGAATTCACCACCAATGCCAAGCCAGGCGATTTCGGCGGCTTCGCGCCCAAGGTGTTCGAACATGCCGAAAAGGGCGATGCCGTCGCTATCTGGATCCTCGACAAGGCGGTCGCCGATGTCGAGGCAGCGCTTGGCGTGCTCGACCTCGGCGGCGACGATCCGCTCTGTTTGCTCGGCGGGTTGGCGCCGCTTTACGCGCCGCGCCTGTCGGCCCGCTACCGGGCGCTGCTGAAACCGCCGCTCGACGACGCGCTGGGCGGCGCGGTTCAGATGGCGGTTCGGATTTTTGCGAGCACGGCGGAGGCAGCGCGATGAGCGAGGCCGCCGACCAGATATTCGCGGTGCTGAAACAATCGTCGCAGAGCGGCGCGCCGCTCTATCTGCAGCTGAGGAAAAGCATCGAGGATGCGGTCAAACGCGGGCTGATCGGACCGGGCGATGCGCTGCCATCCGAGCGCGACATCGCCAGCAAGGCCGACATTTCGCGCGTCACCGTGCGCAAGGCGGTGCAGGACCTGGTCAAGGGCGGCATCCTCGTCCAGCGCCATGGTTCCGGTACTTTCGTTGCGCCACGCATGGAGCGCGTCGAGCAGTCGCTGTCGATGCTGACCTCGTTTACCGAAGACATGGCGCGGCGCGGCATGGCCGTGCGTTCGGCCTGGCTCGACCGCGGCCTCTATCCGCCGTCGCCCGACGAGATGATGGTGCTCGGCCTGGCGTCGAACGAACTGGTGGCGCGCGTGGCGCGCCTTCGCATCGCCAACGACACGCCGCTGGCGATCGAGCGCGCCTCGCTATCGACAAGCGTGCTGCCGGATCCGGCGGCGATTGGTTCGTCGCTCTACGCGGCGCTGGAAAAGACCGGCAACAGGCCGGTGCGGGCGGTGCAGCGCATTTCCGCCACCAATCTTGGCGATAGCGACGCGCATCTGCTGGAAGTGCCGCCGGGCATTGCCGGCCTGCACATCGAGCGTATCTCCTATCTGGCGAGCGGCAAGGTGATCGAATTCACCCGCTCCATCTATAGGGGCGACGCCTATGATTTTGTCGCCGAACTCCGGCTGAGCGGGCCGGGCGAAGAGGGCCGGCCATGAGCGCAACAACGACCCATATGCGGCGCGAGATCGAGGAGATCCCGGAGGCCACCGCCCGCCTGCTCGACGGCTCGGCCGCGGTGCTGACGGAAGCTGGACGCGGCATTCGCGAGCGCGATCCGAATTTCGTCGTCACCGTGGCGCGCGGCTCGTCCGACCATGCCGCAACGTTCATGAAATATGCCGTGGAGCTGACCGCGGGCCTGGCGGTTGCGTCGGTCGGTCCGTCGATCGCCTCGATCTATGGCGCCAAGCTGAAGCTGGGCGGCTCGGCCTGCCTGGCGATCTCGCAGTCGGGCAAGAGCCCGGACATCGTCGCAATGGCGCAAGCGGCGCGGACCGGCGGATCGCTGACCGTCGCCATCACCAACACCGCCGATTCGCCGCTCGCGCGAGCCTCGGATTACGCCATCGATATCCTGGCCGGACCGGAGCTCAGCGTCGCGGCGACCAAGACCTTCGTCAATTCGGCGGTCGCCGGCCTCGCCTTGATGGCGCACAGCACCGGCGACGACAAGTTGCTCGCCGCACTCGCCCGCCTGCCGGAGCATTTTCGCAAGGCGATCGCCTGCGACTGGATGGCACTGGCTGGGGCACTCGAGACCCAAAAATCGCTGTTCATCCTTGGCCGTGGCCCGTCGGCGGCGATCGCCAACGAGGCGGCGCTGAAATTCAAGGAAACCTGCGCCATGCATGCCGAGGCCTATAGCGCCGCCGAGGTCATGCACGGCCCGCTGGCGCTGGTCGGTCCCGGCTTCCCGGTGCTGGCACTTGCCGCCCGCGATGCATCCGAACCGTCGGTGGCCGATGCCGCCGACAGCCTGGCCGGCAAGGGCGCCGCCGTCTTTGTGACGTCGAACAAGGCAAAGAGCGCGCAGCCGCTGCCGCATGTCGCCACCGGTCATCCGCTGACCGACCCGCTGACACTGATCGTGTCGTTCTATGGTTTCGTCGAGGCTTTTGCCCGCCATCGCGGCCTCGACCCCGACACGCCGCCCAATCTGCGCAAGGTAACGGAAACGCTATGAGCGACCGCTTTGCCCTGACTGGCGCCCGGATTTTCGATGGCGACGACTGGCACGACAATGCGGCGCTTGTCGTGCGCGACGGCCTCGTCGAGGCCATCGTTGCCGCCGGCGCCATTCCATCCAATGTTGCGCGTATCGAGACCGGCGGCATGCTGGCGCCTGGCTTCGTCGATCTGCAGGTCAATGGCGGCGGCGGCGTCATGCTCAACGACCATCCCGACGTCGCCTCGATCGAGACCATCTGCCGGGCGCACGCGCCCTTCGGCACGGCGGCGCTGTTGCCGACGCTGATCACCGACAGGTCCGAGATCACCGCCGCGGCGGTTGCGGCCGGAGCCGAGGCGGCACGGAGGAAGGTGCCGGGCTTCCTGGGCCTGCATCTCGAAGGGCCGCATCTTTCGATCATCCGCAAGGGCGCGCATGACCCGGCTTTGATCCGGCCTATGCTAGACTCCGACCAGGCGATGCTGATCGCCGCACGGACAAATCTGCCGGTACTGCTGACGACGGTGGCGCCCGAATCCGTCGAGCCCGGCCAGGTGTCGGCGCTCAGCAAGGCCGGCATTGTCGTCAGCATCGGCCATTCCGATACCGGCTATGCCACGGCTCGCGCCTTTGCCGAGGCCGGCGCAACGGTGGTCACCCATCTGTTCAACGCAATGAGCCAGATCGGCAATCGCGAGCCGGGGCTGGCGGGCGCGGCAATCGATACCGGCACATTCCATGCCGGCATCATCGCCGACGGTATCCATGTCGATCCGGCCACCATGGCCATCGCCTTGCGCGCCAAGCAGGGGCCGGGCAAGATCCTGCTCGTCACCGACGCCATGGCGACGATCGGCACAGACATGACCTCGTTTACGCTGAACGGCCGCACCATCCACCGCAAGGATGGCAGGCTGACGCTTGCCGACGGCACGCTGGCGGGCGCGGATCTCGACATGATTTCCGCGGTGCGCTTCGTGCACCGCGTCGTCGGCCTCAGCCTCGACGAAGCCTTGCGCATGGCCTCGCTCTATCCGGCGCAAGCGATCGGCCAGTCGCACCGGCTCGGGCGCTTCGCCAAGGGAACTGCTGCCAACATCGTTTCGCTGTCGGACGATCTGGACATTAAAAGCGTCTGGATCGACGGTGCCAGGGTTTTTGCAGCCAACGCCATCCCTCCGGCTTAGCCGGCTTTGGACGTATAGAGGTCCTTGTAGGTTTCGCGCAGCAGGTTCTTCTGCACCTTGCCCATTGTGTTGCGCGGCAGTTCGTCCACGAAGATCACCCGTTTCGGATGCTTGTACCTGGCGAGGCGCCCGGCGATGGCCTCTACGATCCCTGCGGCGCTGATGGCCGAGCCCGGCGTCCTCACCACGATAGCGGTGACGCCTTCGCCGAAATCCGGATGGGCAACGCCGATGACAGCGCTTTCGGCGACGCCAGGCAGCGCGTCGATCTCGCTCTCGACTTCCTTTGGATAGATATTGTAGCCGCCGGAAATGATCAGGTCCTTGCCGCGGCCGATGATGTGGACATAGCCGTCGGGATCGATCAGCCCGAGATCGCCGGTGATGAAGAAACCGTCGTCACGGAATTCAGCCCTGGTCTTTTCCGGCATATGCCAGTAGCCGCAAAAGACGTTCGGGCCCTTGACCTCGATCATGCCGACCTCGCCCCGGGCAAGTGTTTCGCCATCGGGATCGGCGATGCGCAGGGAAACGCCGGGCAGGGGAAACCCGACCGTGCCGGCACGCCGCTCGCCATCATAAGGGTTCGACGTGTTCATGTTGGTCTCGGTCATGCCGTAGCGCTCGAGGATGGCGTGGCCGGTGCGCTCTCGCCAGGCTCTGTGCGTCTCGGCCAAAAGCGGCGCCGAGCCGGAAATGAACAGGCGGATGTTTTTCGCCGCTTGCCGGTTCAAACCGTCCTGCTGCAGCAGGCGGACGTAGAATGTCGGCACGCCCATCAGGGCGGTGGCGCACGGCAGCAGCGAGACGATGCGGGCCGGGTCGAATTTGGTTTCGAACAGCATCGAGGCGCCGGCCATCAGGACCACATTGGTGGCGACGAAAAGGCCATGCGTGTGGAAAACCGGCAGCGCGTGAATCAGCACGTCTGCGGCAGTGAAGCGCCAGAGGTCGACCAGCACCCGCGCATTGGAGGCGAGGTTTTCGTGGCTGAGCATGGCGCCTTTCGAACGGCCGGTGGTGCCGGACGTGTAGAGGATCGCAGCAAGGTCGTCCGGTCCGCGCGCCACATCGTGGAAGTCCACGGCCGCCTCAGAGGCGCGGTCGGTCAACGAACCCTCACCCTTGCTGCCGAGTGTCGCGACCGCAGCGCCCGAGGCCTGTGCCAAAGCGCCGATCTCGGTCACTCGCGCCGGGTCGCAGACGACCAGTCGCGGCTCGGCATCGCGAAAGAAATAGTCGAGCTCGGTGAGCGTATAGGCGGTATTGAGCGGCAGGAAGATCGCGCCGGCACGCAGACAGGCGAGATAGAGGAAAATGGCCTCGGGGCTCTTCTCGACCTGAACGGCGACGCGGTCGCCGGCTTCGACGCCCAGCTGCGACAGCGCATGTGCCAGTTGAGCGGAGCGCGCCAGCATTTCGCCATAGCTGATCGAGCGCCCATCCTCTGCCTCCATCAAAAGGCGTTCGGGCGCGGGCATCCGGGCACGGAAAGCATCGAACAGATGGTTGCTCATGTTTCCCCCGAGCCGCGGTTTCCGGGCCAGGCGCCAGCGGTCAGCCGGCCGCCTTATCCGCCGCTGCCCTGATTGCCTCGATGTTTGCCCGGTAGGCCTCGACGCTGCCGCCCTTGAAAATGGCCGCACCAGCGACCAGCACGCTGGCGCCGGCCGCGGTGACCAGGGGCGCAGTTTCAGGCGAGATGCCACCGTCGATCTCGATCCTGATCGCCCTGCCACCGATCAGCGCCTTCACCCGCCTCACCTTGTCGACGATCGCCGGAATGAAGGCCTGGCCGCCGAACCCCGGATTGACCGTCATGATCAGGACCAGATCGAGCCGGTCGAGCACGTATTCGATCATCGTCTCCGGTGTCGCCGGGTTGAGCGACACGCCGGCCTTCTTGCCAAGGTTTTTGATCGTCTGCAGCGAGCGGTCGAGATGCGGCCCGGCTTCGGCGTGCACCGTGATGCCGTCGCAGCCGGCCTCGGCGAAGGCGGCCAGATAGGGGTCGGCCGGGGCGATCATCAGATGGCAGTCGAAGAAAGCCTTGGTGCGGTTGCGGATCGCCTTGATCACCGGTGGCCCGAAGGTGATGTTCGGGACGAAATGCCCGTCCATGACGTCGAGATGGATCCAGTCGGCGCCCGCGGCGGTCACCGCCTCGACCTCGTCGCCGAGCTTCGAGAAATCGGACGCCAGCACCGATGGCGCGATCAGGGTTTTTTTGCTCATGGTGCGGCCTTCCTGAACGCCTCAGTTTACGGACCCTCTGTATCGACTGCCTAGACCATGAGTCCGGAAAGTGGAAGCCGGTTTGTCCTTCCGCCGACGCCACGGCTTCAGGTTTGCGCTGCCCTTTCATCTGCCCGCCAAAGAAAAAACCCGCCGGATCGCTCCGGCGGGTTTTGGGTGACGCGAACCATCACCGTTTGAAGTTCCGCGCGCGATCCTATTGCTCGAGCTGCGGCTTGCGCCTTGGCACGACCTGCTGAAGAACCTTTGGATTCAGCAGCAGGGTCGGTTTGCGGATCGGCTGGCACTGGCCATTGATCGGCCGCGCGCCCGGTGCGCATTCCAGCCGTGGTTTGCGGCAGGCGCCGTCGCGCAGCTCTGTCCCACGCGGGCAGACGCAGACGCCGCGCTTGTTGTGGATCTGGCCTGGTATCGGGCACTCCACCACAACAGGCTTCTTGCGCCTGCAGGCATTGCCTTGCACTTCCGTGCCCCTCGGGCAGACGCAATCGCCGTTGGCGTCGTGGATCTGGCCACGGATGGTGCACTGCTCGGGCTTTGGCCGGATTGGCCGGCAGGCATTGCCTCTGACTTCCGTACCCCGCGGGCAGACGCAATCGCCAGCGGCGTCGTGGATCTGGCCACGGATGGTGCACTGCTCGGGCCTTGGCTGGATTGGCCGGCAGGCATTGCCTCTGACTTCGGTGCCCCGCGGGCAGACACAATCACCAACAGCGTCGTGGATCTGGCCACGAATGGTGCACTGCTCGGGTTCCGGCTGGATTGGCCTGCAGGCATTGCCTCTGACTTCGGTGCCCCGCGGGCAGACGCAATCGCCGGCAGCGTCGTGGATCTGGCCACGGATCGTGCACTGCTCGGGCTTCGGCTCTTTCCCCACGCAAGCGCCGTTCTCCAGCTCTGTTCCGCGCGGACAGACGCAACGTCCGTCTTCGGTGCGGATCTGGCCTTTGAGCAGAACGCAAGGTCTTGGCTTAGGCACGATGACCGTGCCGCCGCCGGACGAGCATTGGCCGTTACGGAACGTCGTGCCTGGCGGGCAGACGCAGTTGCCGGCGTCGTTCATGACGAAGCCTTGCGAGCATTCCTTCTTCACCTCATTCCTGATGGTGAAGGGATGGCAGGCATAGGCTTTGCCGCGATCACCCTGCACGTTGGCCGCACCGCGGGACAACACGTCGCCACCGCCTTGCACCGGCGTGTTCGGAGACAGCACGCCGACGCAGTTCTGGCCATTGACCGTGCCCTGCAGAGTGGCCAGGCGGCGGTCGTCGGGAATGGTCACGATCACATTGTGAACGTGGCTTTCCCCAGCGCCGAGCATCAGTTGAGCGATGCAGGACAGAGGCAAGGTTGCCGGCTCCGGCGAGCAGCCGAAGGGCGGATCGATCGAGGTGATCGCAACGCCTTCCAGCCGGCCGAGGCCTTCGACGCCGATCGCATCGCCGATGCGAACCGGACCGGAGAAGGCGCTCGTCCCATCGTTCGTGATGGTGATCTCGAACGAGCAGGGCTGGCCGGGCTTGCACTCGGCGTCGCCGGTCTTCTCGACGCGGATGGTCGAGGCGCCGCCGCCCTTGGCGCAGGCCTGGCCGATCGGATAGACGATGTCGTCTCCCGGAGCCGGGCCGTAGGAGCCACGTGCGCAGTTCTCGAATTCGCCGTTCGCGGCAACCGTCACGTCGAAATGACGGCTGGTTCCGGGCGTCATAACGGCGCCGGGAATCTGGCAGGACAGTGTGTTGGCCGGAACCGGTCCGCAAGCCCATTCCGCGCCGTCTGGGGTGACGGTCTGGATCTGGACCGGCGCTCCGCCGGTTATCAGCGTCGCGGCATCGTTGACCCGCACCGGACCGGTCGGGGCAGCGGCGCCGAGGCTGATGACGGTGATGCGGCAGGAAACGATCGCAGCACCGGCCAGCGAGCCATTGCACACCTTGGTGATGCGCAGGGCCGGCTCGCCGCCATTGGGATGACGGATGCGTTCCTTGGCGCAGGCTCTGTTGTTGGTGATGTCGTTCTCACCGGGAATAGCCTTCACCTCGGCGCAGTTCTCGACGGTATCGGGCCGGTAGTTGGCCGGCATCACCGCCCTGACGAAGATCGGCGTCGAGGCGCCAGGCAACAGCACGATGCCGGCATTGTCGCAACGGAACTTGCCGGGACCGTTCGGCCCGCAGATCCATGGCGGCGTCGGGCCGAAGGTCGAGGATGCCGGCGCGCCGCCCGGATAGGTGTCGACGACCGTCAGCGGCCCGTTATAGGGGACGCCGCCATTGTTGATGATGTCGATCACGAAGGTGCAGACGCCATCGGCCGAACAGAATTCGGTTCGGGCGCGCTTCTTCAGGATCAGATCGAACTTCTTCTCCACCGGCGGCCGGCAGTCACGGTCACGATCGCCACGCCGGCAGATTGGGATCGAAGCACAGCCGCGATCGTTTTGCTGGCTGCCGAAAAGCAGCTTGCCGCTGGCGCCATAATTGTAGGTGGCGCAGTTGCGCAAGACGCTGCCTCGCCAGCCTGCGGCCGGCTTGAAGCCGAGCTTGAGGTCGACAGAGGCACCCGGATTGAGCGTGGTCACCGGATGAGTGCAAATCATCGGGGTGGTTCCAGGCGCGCAGACCCAGGGCGGGTTCGGCCCTGAATCGAGGGTGGAGCCGGCCGGCAGGGTGACTTCGTCGAGCACGATCTTGCCGTAGTAGGGTGCATCGCCGACATTGGTGACCCTGATGGTGAAGTCGCAGCCGCCGCCCATCGTGCAACGTTGCACGTCGGCGCGCTTTTCGACTTTCAGATCCGGTTCCTTGTCCTTCGGCGGGCACCTCTGGTCTCGCGGGATGACGATATCGATCGTTTGCGTGCAGCACAGACCCCAGCCCTCCTTCGGGCCGGCATAGGTTTCGATACCGGTGACGATGATGTGGATGACGTCGCCGGGTGAAGCGCCGACGATCTTCCAATTGAGCACACCGCCGCCCGCCGGCACCAATTGCGTGTCGGGAATGATGGTGATGCCGGGTGTCGTCGTCGAAAGCTGCACCCATTTGCCAGCCATCTCTGGGCCGAACGGCATGTGATAGATGAAGGCGCCGCCGCCGGGCACGCAATCGACCGTGCCGCGCTCCACCTTGAAGCATTCCTTGCCGGGAGGTGGAGGCGGCGGGTTGCACCTGGTGATGTCGATCTTGATCGAGGTCTTTGCACCCGTGAGATAATTGCCGTCGTCCGGCTTGCCCGGGTCCTGCGACGGGATTTCGACGCCGGCACCGTGTTCGCGGCTCACCTTGACCACGCCCTGGTTATCGACGATTGCCGGCGACGGAAACGCCGCATGGTCGATCTTGGCGGTGATCTGGAACGTGATGACGCGCTCGTTCGCAGCGCCGATGCCGTCGAGGTCGCTGGCGGAAATCCGGAAATCGGACACCGTCGCCGTATCGTCCGGGCCAGCCGAACTGCCGATCGTAGCGCCGGGCAGCGGTCCGCCGGACGCATCGGTGCCGTCGCCGGTCGCATGCACGCCGACGATGCGCAGGCCGTGCGGGAGCTGGTCCCTGAAATCGAGCCTGACCTTTTTCAGCATGGCCGCGGGGCCCGGGCTGGCAAAACCCTGCGGATTGCCGCGCAAGCCAAAGCTCAGCGAGTATACGACATAGTCGCAGCCTCTCTGGGTGCCTTTCTTGGTGAAGAAGGGCACGATCCGGCCCGGCTCCGGATTGACGATGCGAGGATTGTCGAAATCGAGCCTGGGATCTGGAACGGCAGTGTAGATGCCCGCATCGGCAGGCTTGATCTTGCCCGGGGCAAGGTCTTCGGCGAAGCCTTGGAGCGGACTCAGCATGGCGACCGCGATACCGGCCGCCATCAGCCAGCGCGCGCGGCGCCTGGCGAGTGACAGGGGTTTCATGATGGTCTCCATGACGATTGATTGTTTGCTCGTCGCAGGCGGGAAAAGTGCAAGATTGCTCATCTTCCCCTCCTCACGGTTCGCAGCTGACGGCTGGGGTTCTGAGCGGCAAGGTCATCTTGCAGCAAGGGTAGTAGCCACCCTTGTCGCGGTCGGACTGCCTGTAGAAGCAGAGCCCGACATCGACCCAGTCGCCAGGATAATGGCCGGTGATGCCGATCGTGAATGGCGCGCCGGGCGCATGCGACAGGGGTGAAGTCACCCCGACGCCAGGCATCCTGGACAGAGCCTTGATCGAATCGCCGCCGAAGCCGGCATGGTCATGGAGATAGAGATCGGCCTCGAGGCCGGAGGGCGTGCAGAAATACCTGACATCCTCGACATCGAGGCAAAGAGGCAGATTGCCGGGAGGTGGGAAGTCCGGCGGATAGAACGGAGGCAGATAGCCGCCCGGCACCTGCTCATAATAACCGGCACGGCCTTCGCACGGGCGCCAGACCTCGACGTCGCCGACATGGCCCTCGACTTCCGGGTCTTCGAAATAAGTGTCGAAGTCGACGAACCACGAGCCGAAAGGCGGCACGTTGGCCGGCTTGACCAGCGCCGTCGGCGTGATCTGCACGCCGTGCACGGCAAGCGGCCCGCCGGCTGCGAGTTGTTCGGCAAGCTCCGGGTTGTCGCGCAACTTGTCACCGGTATCGACCAGCGTGTCGGTGCAGACGCCGGTATCGAGATTGCCTTCGGCATCATAGCCATATTGCAGGTCGAGGCCGCCGGCCGACTGCCGGTTGTCTTGCGGGAAGCCGACCGCATATTCCTGCGGCACTTCCACCCAGGCCGATTCGGTCGCCGGATCGTCCGGATTTTCGCGCCAGTAGCGGATGACCTCACCCTTGCCGGAATCGGCGAACTGACTGTAGTCGTAGCGGTTCTCCACCGGGCCGCGCTGGGCCAGGTACATGAAGCCCTTGTTGTCGAAGGCGATGTCGATGACCGCGTAATCCTTGTCGGCCTTGACGGTCAGTTCCCAGCGCGGGTCGCCGGCGAAACTGCCGTCGCCGGCAATGCCCACCGACCAGATCTCCGCCTTTTCCCCGACCGAGTAATAGAGCCGGCCGCCACGATAGGCGACAGACCAGACGCGGCGCTCGTCCTGTGTGTAGCCCCAGCTATCGGGGTCCTCGCTGTCGAAGGCAGCACCCTGGATGTCCATCACCGAGCCGTCGTCGGCAAGGGCAGCAAGCCCGTGCGCCGGGCGGCCGGCTATGCCGTGGTCGAACGTGTCGAGCAGCGCGCCATTGGCGTCGATGCGGTGGATGAGGCCGGTGTCGAGATCGCTGGCGAAGAACTGGCGGTGGATATTGTCGAAAGTGACGTCGCCGATGCCGGGACCGCTATTGGCGTCGATATCGGCGAATCTCGAGACGGCGCCGGTGATGCCGTCGATCTTCCAGATCGTTCCGGGGCCGCCGCCGTTCTCGGTGCCGAACTGGCCCTCCATGAAGACCGCGTCAGCCGAGCCGCGGCGCTGCCGCTCCGATCGGCCATCGGCGTCGCCGTCTGGTGTGACGATGCGGATGCCGTGCAGCGACGTGGCGCCGGCATAGAGGTTTGGAATGGCCGATGGAACGCCGTCGCGCACGCCGTCGTCATAGGCGATGCCGAACACCTGGCCGATTTGTCCGGCCGTGACCTCGAACGGTGGCGGGGTGAAGACCAATTGGCCAGACGCCGGCCCGCCCAGCCTTGAGACGTCGAAGATGCGCAAGGTCGCGCGCGCCGTGTCGATAAAGGTTTCGTCGACGGGATCGACGCCCGGCGGCAGGCCTTCCTCGAAATTGGGAATGATGGTGCCGGAGAATCCGGTCACTGCCATCGAGCCGGGATAGATGATCTGGGTTTCCTGAGCCTGGGCCGAGCTGCCGAGCCAGAGCCCAGCGGCGAGCGCCAAGATCGACAATCCGCTGGCAGCCTGGCCGCTGGCAGCCTGGATGGCGCGGCGCAAACGGCCGGCACGAGAGCGCACCAACGCGCCGTGGTCGCAAGACATGGATCTCCCCCCACAGGTCATGGGAGAAACATCCGGTTCCGGCGCGCAAATCAGGGCAAGGCGCGGCGTTCCGGCACGTTCATCCCTGATCGAATTGTCTGCTTTCCTCAACGTCACGATACGCCTGCGTCCGCGCAGGGTCAACGGAACCAGCGAAAAGCCCAGCGCATCGACCCGGTCCCGAAGGCGATGGTCTGGCTGAGCTCCTGCTGTTCCCGGAGACCATGGAGCCTCTGGATCCGTGGTCATGGGGCTTTCCTTTCCGGGGCCGCACCACGCGGCACCTGAGCGTCAGTCGCGGGGTGAGGCGGAAAGGTTCATGGGCCGGGGGCCGGGCCGGGTCATCGCCGGAAAATACAGGCCTGCCGGTCCCGAATCGGATCAACCGCGATGAATGGTGAACGCCTTGCGCAGAATGCTTGCGCGCCACGCAGCGTGTTCTTATATACGCGCCAAGCCGTCCAGCGCCGAATGCCGGTTGCCGGAGCGGAATTTCTTGTGAACAGGGGCTTTCGTCGGAACGCCTGTACGGGTCCTGAGAGCCTGCTTAGCGGAGAGATTAGAACAATGGCAAAAGTAATCGGTATCGATCTGGGAACAACCAACTCCTGTGTCGCCATCATGGATGGCAAGGAATCCAAGGTCATTGAGAATGCGGAAGGCGCGCGCACGACCCCTTCCATCGTCGCCATCAACAGCGACGGCGAGCGCCTCGTCGGCCAGCCGGCCAAGCGCCAGGCGGTTACCAATCCTGAAAACACCATTTTCGCGGTCAAGCGCCTGATCGGCCGCCGCTACGACGATCCGGTGACGGAGAAGGACAAGAAGCTTGTCCCCTACAAGATCGTCAAGGGCGACAATGGCGACGCCTGGGTCGAGGCCGGCGGCAAGAAGCAGTCGCCCAGCCAGATCTCGGCGATGATCCTGCAGAAGATGAAGGAAACGGCGGAGGCCTATCTCGGCGAGAAGGTCGAGAAGGCGGTCATCACCGTTCCGGCCTATTTCAACGACGCCCAGCGCCAGGCGACCAAGGATGCCGGCAAGATCGCCGGCCTCGAAGTGCTGCGCATCATCAACGAGCCGACAGCGGCCGCGCTTGCCTATGGTCTCGACAAGAAGGAAGGCAAGACGATTGCCGTCTATGACCTTGGCGGCGGCACGTTTGACATTTCGGTGCTCGAAATCGGCGACGGCGTGTTCGAAGTGAAGTCGACCAATGGCGACACCTTCCTCGGCGGCGAGGATTTCGACATGCGTCTGGTCGAATATCTGGCGGCCGAGTTCAAGAAGGAACAGGGCATCGACCTGCGGAACGACAAGCTCGCCCTTCAGCGCCTCAAGGAAGCGGCTGAAAAGGCCAAGATCGAGCTGTCGTCCACCACGCAGACCGAGATCAACCTGCCCTTCATCACCGCCGATGCCACCGGCCCCAAGCACCTGACGCTGAAGCTGACGCGGGCGAAGTTCGAGAGCCTGGTCGAGGATCTCGTCCAGCGCACGATCGATCCCTGCAAAGCCGCGCTCAAGGATGCCGGCCTGAAGGCCGGCGAAATCGACGAAGTCGTCCTGGTCGGTGGCATGACCCGCATGCCCAAGATTCAGGAGATCGTGAAACAGTTCTTCGGCAAGGAGCCGCACAAGGGCGTCAACCCGGATGAGGTCGTCGCGTTGGGCGCCGCTATCCAGGCCGGCGTGCTGCAGGGCGACGTCAAGGACGTGCTGCTGCTCGACGTGACGCCGCTGTCGCTCGGCATCGAGACGCTGGGCGGCGTGTTCACGCGGCTGATCGAACGCAACACGACGATTCCGACGAAGAAGAGCCAGGTGTTCTCCACGGCCGAGGATTCGCAGTCGGCGGTGACCATCCGCGTCTTCCAGGGCGAGCGTGAAATGGCCGCCGACAACAAGGCGCTCGGCCAGTTCGATCTGGTCGGCATCCCGCCTGCGCCGCGCGGCGTGCCGCAGATCGAGGTCACCTTCGACATCGACGCCAACGGCATCGTCAACGTCTCGGCCAAGGACAAGGGCACCGGCAAGGAGCACCAGATCCGCATCCAGGCGTCCGGCGGCCTTTCGGACGCCGACATCGAGAAGATGGTCAAGGACGCCGAGGCCAATGCCGAAGCCGACAAGAAGCGGCGCGCGCTGGTCGAGGCCCGCAACCAGGCCGAGGCGCTGGTGCATTCCTCGGAGAAATCGCTGAAGGAATATGGCGAGAAGGTTTCCGAGGCCGACCGCACGGCGATTGCCGATGCGATCGCGGCGCTGAAGACCGCTGCCGAAGGCGACGACGTGACCGAGATCGAGGCCAAGACGCAGACGCTCGCCGAAGTCTCGATGAAGCTCGGCCAGGCCATGTACGAGGCTTCGCAGAAGGAAGCCGCCGAGGCCGACGCCAAGGCTGATGCTGCCAAGGACAGTGACGTCGTCGATGCCGATTTCGAGGAAATCGACGAAGACGACGAGAAGAAGAAGTCGGCCTGAACCGCCTGACGGTACAGGTGAGGAAAAAGCCCGGCGCGCAGCCGGGCTTTTTTGCAACCCTTTACCGGAAAAACGCGGAACTGCCCGAAAAAATGCGGACAAAGCCTCGTAGACACTGGCATCCCGGCTCCATCACACCTAAATCGGAACAGCGTGCCGGCAAACGACGCAACGATGCTTCAAGACGTTGAATATCCGGACTGCGGGAGAACATGAAAGCTGATTTTTACGAAACGCTGGGCGTGCAAAAGGGCGCCGACGAGAAGGAGCTCAAGAGCGCTTTTCGCAAGCTCGCCATGCAGTTCCATCCCGACCGCAACCCAGGCGACCATGCCTGCGAGCACAAGTTCAAGGAAATCAACGAAGCCTACGAGACACTGAAGGACCCGCAGAAGCGCGCCGCCTATGATCGCTTCGGCCACGCCGCCTTCGAGCACGGCGGCATGAATGGCGGGGCGCAAGGCTTTGGCGCCGGCGGCTTCTCCGACATTTTCGAGGACATTTTCGGCGATATGATGGGCGGGCGCCAGCGCCGCTCATCCGGCGGCCGCGAGCGCGGCGCTGATCTGCGCTATAATATGGAAATCACGCTGGAAGAGGCATTTTCCGGCAAGACCGCGCAGATTCGCGTGCCGGCCTCGATCTCCTGCTCGGAATGCTCGGGCAGCGGCGCCAAGCCGGGCACCCAGCCAGTGACCTGCTCGATGTGCAACGGCCACGGCAAGGTGCGCGCCACGCAAGGCTTCTTCTCGATCGAGCGCACCTGCCCGCAATGCCAGGGGCGCGGCCAGACCATCAAGGATCCGTGCCCGAAATGCGCCGGCCAGGGCCGTGTCACCGAGGAGCGCTCGCTGTCGGTAAACATCCCTGCCGGCATCGAGGACGGCACCCGCATCCGGCTGGCCAATGAGGGCGAGGCCGGCCTGCGCGGCGGCCCGTCGGGCGATCTCTACATCTTCCTCGCGGTCAAGCCGCACGAGTTCTTCCAGCGCGACGGCGCCGATCTTTATTGCAAGGTGCCGATCTCGATGACGACGGCAGCGCTTGGCGGCTCGTTCGAGGTGACGACACTGGACGGTACCCAGACGAAGGTGAAGGTGCCGGAAGGCACCCAGAACGGTCGCCAGTTCCGCCTCAAGGGCAAGGGCATGCCGGTGCTGCGCCAGCCCAACATCGGCGACCTCTACATCCAGACCGTGGTTGAGACGCCGCAGAACCTTTCGCGCCGTCAGCGCGAATTGCTGGAGGAATTCGAGCAGCTTTCCTCAAAGGACAATTCGCCTCAGTCGAGCGGATTTTTCGCACGCATGAAGGACTTTTTCGAAACGTTCGGCGAGCACTGAAGCTGATCCCTGGAAACGCTTCCCGAGCGTCATCAACACCTTATCCGGGGATTCGCCTTGTCTTGCACCTCGTAACTGCTAAGTAGCGTGCGAGGGGGCGTTGAGGAGGACTTTCGATGACGCGTAGTCCCGGACTGCGAAAGACGCTGGCAGAAAAGTTCGACGACGAGTTGAAGTTCTTCAAGGGCTGGATCGACAAGCCGAAGGCGGTCGGTTCGATCGTCCCGACCAGTTCCATCACCGCGGGCAAGATGGCCTCGATCGTCGATCCGACATCCGGCCTGCCGGTGCTCGAGGTCGGGCCCGGTACAGGCGTCATCACACGCGCCATCCTCGCCCAGGGCATAAAGCCTGAAAATCTCTACGCGGTCGAATATTCCACTGATTTCGTGCGCCATCTGCGCCAGCTTTATCCAGGCGTCAACGTCATCGAGGGCGACGCCTTCAATCTCGACGCGACGCTTGGCGACAAGCGCGACCTGATCTTCGATTCTGTGATATCGGGCGTGCCGCTGCTCAATTTCCCGGTCGCCCAGCGCATCGCCTATGTCGAGAGCCTGCTCGACCGTATCCCGGCGGGCCGGCCGATCGTGCAGCTGACTTACGGGCCGCTGTCGCCGATCCCGCCGGGCCGCGGCGACTATACGGTCGAGCATTTCCATTTCGTCATCCGCAACATTCCGCCGACGCAGCTTTGGATCTACCGACGCGGGGCCGCTTGAATTGAAGCGTTGGGTTTGAATGGCACTTGTCTTTATACCCATCGGGTGACAAGGCAGACCCATGGCTGTGATCGCGAAAATTCTCGTCTTCGCCGGTTCGGTGCGCGGCGGCGCCTATAGCGGCAGGACCGCCGACGTGGCGCAGAAGGAACTTGCCATGCAGGGCGCCGAGGTGACCCGCATCTCGCTCGCCGACTATCCGCTGCCGATCCTCGACCAGGATTTGGAAAAGGACGAAGGCATTCCCGAAAACGCCCTCAAGCTCGGCCGGATGATCGCCGCCCAGGACGGGCTGCTGATCGCGACGCCCGAATATAACGGCTCCATTCCGCCGCTGCTCAAGAACACCATCGACTGGGTGAGCCAGCTGCGCAAGGATGGCGGCCGGACGTTCAGGCCGCTTGTCGGCAAGGTCGCCGGCCTCTGCTCGTCTTCCAACGGACCCTTCGGCGGGATACGCTGCATCAACCATCTGCGCGCCGTGCTGGTACGCTGCCGGATGGAGGTGGTGACACCGGAGTGTTCGGTGCCGGAGGGCGGCAACGCCTTCGACGACGAGGGCAACTTCAGGGACGAGAGACTACACCAATCGATGGAGCACCTATGCCGAACGCTGATCGAGACCTCGCGCATGCTGTCGACGCGGATCGAGGCATGATCCCGGACGCCGCGCATGCCGACACAATTCAGGAAAGGCTGATCGTCGGCCTCGACCTGCCGACGCTGAAGGAGGCCGAGAAGGCGGTGCGCGAGCTCGACGGAATCGTCTCCTTCTACAAGATCGGCTACCAGCTCGCCTTTGCCGGCGGGCTCGACTTCGC
This sequence comes from Mesorhizobium sp. M0119, assembly GCF_040322615.1. NCBI lineage: Bacteria > Pseudomonadati > Pseudomonadota > Alphaproteobacteria > Hyphomicrobiales > Phyllobacteriaceae > Mesorhizobium > Mesorhizobium sp. M0119. The sequence continues at coordinate 18,279 of NZ_JAMYTU010000031.1, read as the reverse complement.
CCGCGAGCTGGCCAGCGGCGGCACCAGGATCTTCCTCGACATGAAGCTGCTCGACATCGACAACGCGGTAGCCAAGGGGGTCGACAACATCGTCAAAATGGGCATGAGCATGCTGACCATCCATGCCTATCCGAAGACGATGAAGGCGGCGGTCGAGGCTGCGAAGGGCAGCGATCTTTGCCTGCTGGGGGTCACTGTGCTGACCTCGATGGACGAGCAGGACGTGATCGACGCCGGCTATGAATATGATCCGCATACGCTGGTGCTGAGGCGCTCCGAGCAGGCGCTGCATGCCGGCATGGGCGGCATCGTCTGCTCGGCCGAGGAAGCGGAGGCGGTGCGCCGCATCGTCGGCCCCGACCTGGCCGTCGTGACGCCGGGAATCCGGCCGAAGGGCAGCGACCATGGCGACCAGAAACGCGTGGTGACGCCGGCGCAGGCGATCCGCAACGGCTCCAGCCATCTCGTCGTCGGCCGGCCGATCGTCGGCGCGGCCGACAGGCGGGCGGCAGCAGAAGCGATCCTGGATGAAATGCGCTCGGCCTGACGCCAGGAATTAACCCGGAGAAAAGCCATGCCCAAGGGATACTGGATCGCTCGCGTCGATGTACGCGATGCGGAAGGCTACAAGGACTATGTCGCAGCCGCCAAGCTGGCCTTCGACCGCTTCGGCGCCAAGTTCCTGGCGCGCGGCGGCGCGTATGAGAAGGCAGAGGGGCCGGGCCGCGACCGCAATGTGATCATCAAATTTCCGTCGCTTGCGGCGGCGCATGACTGCTACCACTCGCCCGAATACCAGCGCGCCGTCGCGATCCGCCAAAAGGTGGCTGACGGCGAAATCGTGCTGGTCGAGGGGATTTAGGCGAGAAATCGGTTCATCGCGGTTTCAGCCATCGCATCGGCGAGGCTCAGGCCCCATTGCCGGCGACAGTAATCGCGGAAATCGAAGCAGGGCAGGCCGGGGCAGACCTCGAACTCGATGAGGTGCACGCTGTCGTCGAGTTCGACCCGGAAGTCGATGGAAAGGACGTCCCGCAGGCCAAGCCCGACCATCAGGTTTCCGGCTATTCGGCGAATAGTTGCATCCGCTCGAGGCTGGCTGTCGGCGACCGGCAGCAGCGCCGGCTCGGTGTATGTTCCCGACGCTTTCGCCACTGCGCCGGTATCGCCGTAAAGCGCCAGGCTGTCCTGCATGGTCTGGAAATCGCCGCCTGAATCGACAAAGGCGATGCCCAGCGCCTCGACGCCGGTATCCGGCTTCAATCCGAGAAAACTGGCGCGCGCGTTGCGCCCGCCGACATAGGGCTGGACCACGACATCGTCGCGATAGGCGGCGAATACGCGCCGGCTAAGCTCCAGCGCATGGCCGAGATCGTGGCAGCGCGAATCCGGCCAGATGCCGATCTTGGCGCCGAGCCGGTTCGGCTTGACGAACCAGCCGGCGGGCGAGGCCGGTGGCGCGACCAGCCAGGCGCCGTCACGGGCGAGGCCCGCCTGCGGCACCGGCAAGCCAAGCGCGCCGAGCACGGCGCCGGACCGGAACTTGTCCTGACAGAGCGCGAACAACGCATCGTCGGCGCCGATCGCCTTCAGGCCATTCAGCCGTGCCAGAGCTGGTGCCGCGCCGCCACGGAAATAGGCGATGCCGTCGGTCAGCGTCCAGACAAGCGTGGTCTTCGGAACTTCGCTGGCGAGAACGCTTGCGGCATCGTCGAGCGCCAGTGGGGCGAACGACAGGCCGCGCGTCTGGCAAGCGGCGGCAAGTGCGTCGAATTCAGCAGTGATGTCGGTCGATTGCGCCAGATAGGAGGCGATTTCGGCGGCACGCTCGGGCAAGTAGCCCTCGGCGAGCAGCCGGTCGAAGCAGGCCTTTTCCGGCTCATAAACCAGGATCAGTTTCGGCTTGCGGGTTGACATGGGTGGAACGGCTCCTGGCAGCACGATTGCCTACCATCGCACGGCGAACGCATTCGGCTTGCGCGGAACCGACGTCGATCGGATGCCTGCACGACAGCAAGTGCACCATGTTCTTGTTTGACCATGATCTTTCCCGAACCAAAGGCTCAGGATCATGGTCAGCCAATCAGCACGCGTGGCTCGAAGCGACCATTGACCGGAATGTCGAGCATAAACGTCATGCCGGCTTGCGGGTCGAGCAGGCGCTGCTTCTCGCTCTTGCCCGACCAGGCGGAGGTGACCGCCAGCCGGTCGGCATTCCTGCCGACGAAAGCCGGACAGGACGGTTGCGTGACCGGCATCGCCACCGAACGGACAAGCTTGCCGTCGGGTCCATAGGCTTCGACGACGCCGCCGCCCCAGCAGGCGTTCCACAATATGCCGTCGCGGTCGAGCACCGAACCATCGATATAGCCCCTGGCCGAGCGGTGGTCGACGAAAACCTTCGGTTCGCCAACCGGCAGGCCGGTCGCCGGATCGCAACCGACGCGCATCAACAGGCCGGTGCTGGTGTCGGTGTAATGGGCAATGGTCCCATCCTCGGAAAAGCAGATAGAATTGGGCACCGTGATATCCGCATAGAGCCGGCGCAGCTCGCCCTTGAAGAACCAGTAGATCGAACCGGCGCCCTTCTCCTCGCTCTTGCCCATGGTGCCGACCCAGAGGGCGCCGCAAGGGTGAACGCGTGAATCGTTCGAGCGGGTAACCGTATTGTCGGCCTCGATGGGCGTGTGCAGCGTCAGCTTGCCGGTCGCGACGTCGCGGACATGCAGGCCGGTCTCGGTGGCGATCAGCTGACGCCGGTCGTCGATGACGGCAATGGCACTGGCCATCTGACTGAGCTCGTGGATCTTGACCGCACCGCCGGACAGACGCTGTTCCAGGAGCTGGCCGTTGACGATGTCGAACCAGTAGAGCGTGTCGGCCGCAGGGTCATAGCATGGCCCCTCGCCCAATTGGCAGACATGGTCGGAAAAAACCGAAACGATGGTCTCACTCATCATGCCACTCCAAACGCCGCGTCCCAGGCCTGAACTGCGGCTTTCGCTCGCACTGCCACTTCGTCGACGCTCATGCCCGGCTTGAAGAGGCTGGAGCCAAGACCGAAGACGCTGACGCCGGCTGCCTTGTAGCCGGCAAAATCCTTGTCCGAAACGCCGCCGACGGCGCCGACCAGCACACGGGCCGGCAGCACCGCGCGCATCGCCGAAATGCCTGCCGCGCCAAGCACGCTCGCCGGGAAGAATTTCAGTGCCGAAGCGCCGAGCCGAATGGCCTGGAATGCCTCGGTCGGCGTGAACACGCCGGGCATCGTCACCATGCCGTACTGCATGGCACGGCCCATGACCTCGGCATCGATATTGGGGCTGACCAGCAGCCGCCCGCTGGCCTTGTGCAGGCCGTCGACATCGGCGGCGGTGAGCACCGTGCCGGCGCCGACCAGCGCTGTCGGAGGAAGCGCTTCGACAATGCTGGCGATCGAAACAAAGGGCTCGGGCGAGTTGAGCGGCACCTCGATCGCTTCGATACCGGCGCCGAAGACCGCCTGGCCGATCGCCACCGCCTCGCTTGGTTTCAGGCCGCGCAGGATCGCGACCAAACCCCGCTCGAGCTTTGGAAAAGGTGCGGTCTCTGTCATGCGGCAACTCCATTTCCGGCGATCATGCCATTTTCGCGCGCGGCTTCGGCAAGGCCGGCACGCACCGCCTCGTCGGCGTCGACCGCCCTGAAAGCGAGCCCGGCAAGGCCGAGCGCCTCGGCATAGAGCGTGCCAAGTGCGCCCGACGCGATCAGCACGACGGGCACAGCACTTGCTCCATAACGGCGATTTGCCGAAGCGATCTCGCCGCCGATCAGCAGGCCGGACAGGCAGGCGGCGGCATCTTCGGGCTTCAGGTCCTGCAGCAGGCTGGCGGCGCGGATCGAGAACAGTCTTGAAACGATGTCACCGCCTTCGGCCAACGCCTTCAGGCACCAGTCCCGGAAAAACGGACTTTCGGCGACAACCGGCTTCGGCGGCTCGCCCAGCGAATGGCGCAGGATCGAGTGCGCGGCCAGCACCGAAAACAGCTCGCCGGTCGGCCAGGTGCCGAAGCCGGCAACAGAGCCGTCCTCGACCAGCACCCATTTCGAATGGGTGCCGGGCATGCAGACGATGTGGCGTCCCTTTGCCGGCAAACCGGCGCCGGCAAGCTGGGTTTCCTCGCCGCGCATGACGTCAGGTGCATCGGCGAGGCGTTGGGCGAGGCCAGGCACGATGCGGATATCACGGCGCTGGCCGGGGATGCGGGCAGCGCCGGCGAGGATAGCGCCGATCGGCGTGGGAATGCTGACATAGGGTGCCTCCAGCCAGCCCTGGCGCGAACCGGCCATGCCGCAAATGATGACCGGCAGCGCCTCTGGAGCGCCCATGGCGTCGAGGTGCCCTTCGAGAATGGACGAAAATCCCTTGGCCTGGGCGGTGATCAGCCCGTCGTCGCCGCGCCGCTCGGCGAGAACCTTGCCGGTGCCGTCGAGCAGCCAGACCCTCATACGGGTGGTGCCCCAGTCGACGGCCGCGACAGACGCCGCCTTGCTCGGCGAGATCACAGGAACCCCCCGTCGACGATCAGCATCTGCGCGGTCAGCATGCGTGAAGCATCCGACGCCAGGAACAGCACGGTGCCGACGATGTCTTCCGGTTGCATCACCTCTTTGATGCACTGCTTGGCGACGTGGGCGGCGAGCGCCTGTTCGGTGACCCAGAGCTTTCTCTGCCGCTCGGTGATTACCCAGCCGGGCGCGATCGCGTTGACACGGATGCCGTCGACGCCGAGCTTGCCGGCAAGACCTTTGGTGAGACCGACTATGCCGGCCTTGGCGGCGGTGTAGGCCGGCATATCGGGATGGTTGATGAGAAACGAGGTCGAGGTGAAGTTGATGATCGAGCCGCCGCCGGCCCGCTTCATGCCTGGCGCCACCGCCTGTGCGCTGAAGAAATGCGGACGCAGATTGATGGCATGGTTGTTGTCCCAGAACTCGACCGTAACGTCTTCGACGGCATGACGGTCATCCTGCGCGGCATTGTTGACCAGCACGGTCACGTCACCATGCGCCTCGGCGGCCCTGGCGACTGATAGCCGTAATGCCTCGATGTCGCGTATGTCGGTCTTGAGATAGAGCGGCCGCCGGCCGAGCTCCTTGTCTAACCGATCGGCCAGCGTCAGGCTCGGACGGTCCGCGATATCGATGAAGGCGACCTTTGCCCCCTGGCGGACAAAACCTTCGGTCAAGGCAGCACCAATGCCGGAGCCGCCGCCGGTGATCAGCACCGAAGCGCCTTCGAGGTCGGCAAAGCGTGCCGATGGCATCATGAAATTCTCTCCCGGTCCAATGATCTCGGTCGGCCGGCGCGCATCCTATCCAGCCGTGTCGGGCGGGCAAGGGCGAAAGAGGGGATTGTCAGGACTTATGTCCGACAAAAGGCCGCACGGGCCGCCGATCGATCAGCTGCCCGGCCGGACGCGGTACAATTCGACGGCGGCTCCGCTGGTCCCGGCAACCGGCTCAAGCCATTCCGGCACGCTGCTGCGCATCAGCCCGGCAAGAAAGCCTGCCGGCGCCTTGGTTGCGAGGAGCTTGCTTTCGGCGCTGCCGGGGCAGAGCGCGACGAGGCCGACGTGATGATCGGCCAGGATCGTCCTGGCATCGGCATCGGACCCAAGGAAGGCATCGAGCACCAGCAGGTTGCCGGCGACGTTGCGATGATAAGGCCCGGCGAAGACGCGATGCCCGGAATAGGCCAGGATCGGCGATCCGAGATTGGAGATTGCCAGCACCGTGGTGCCGGGCAGGCGGCCAAGTGCCGCAAAGGAGGCCATGCGGTGGCAAGCGACATCAGTGCCATTATCGGCCGTGGCGTTGCTGTCGTCGAAGGCCACCGAGGTCGCCGCGGCAGCCCCAGTCCAGACCGCATTCACCGAAACCAGCCAGACGGCAGCCATGCGCAGCGCCACGCCACGCGATGCGCTGGCCTCGGCCCGTTGACGCCATTTGGCAATCCAGGCGGCAAGCGGGATGACAGCGAAGGCGATCGAGAATGTCGAACCGCGCACCTGCCAGGCGCTGACGATGAAGGCCACGACAAGCAGCGCGCCGACAAGGCTGTCCTGCCGTCGCCAGCCGCCGCGGCCAAGGCGAAGCGCCATCAGCACGAGCGCAATGAGCGGCGTGGCATAGCGCGCCACCACCTCGGCCGGATCCTCGGCGAGCAGTTTGAACAGCGACTGCGCCTCGTCGATGTGATCAAGCCATAGCTCCTTGAGGCGCGGATCGAGATTGGCATAGGGCGCTGCCAGGCATTGCGGAAACAAAAGGACGACGACAGTGCCCAATGCCAGTGCAAGCAGACCAAGCGAGGCGATGCGCCGTTGGCGCGTGCGGCCGGCGGGCTCGATCGACGCTATCGCCGCAAGGCCGGTTCCGGCAATCGCTGCGACGACGAACTGCACGGTCGAGAAGGCGTCGCATTGCGCCTGGCCCCAGGCGGATGGCGCAATGGTGGCGACAAAGACGAGAGCGGACACGCCGGCAAAGCCGAGGCCGAAATCCCTGGCGATCAGCCTCTCGCCATTGGCCTCGAGGGCAAACAGCGTGGCGACAGAGGCGCCGATGGTGGCGACATAAGGCGCGGTTTCCATGCCGACGGCCAGCATCAATCCGGCGCACAGGCCGGAGAGCAATGCCGCCGCCCTGCGCGACGGCGCTTCAAGCAGAAGGCTCAGGCTGGCCATGCTCAGCATCAGCTGGACATTGTGGTGATCGAGCGCGCCAGGCGAAAAAATGCCGAGGAAATACAGTGCTGCGGCGCCGACGACGACAGCCGGCAGCACAGCGCCGTCACCGGCAAAGCTACAAGCAGTGCGGGCGGTGAAAAACACGGTCAGGCAGAAGAGCAGCGCCGGCCACAGCACTTGAGCGACATTCTCGGCAAGGGCCGCGCTGCCGGTCAGGGCCGATACGGCCATGATGATGGCTGCGATCGGCGCATCGACCAGCCGCGACCAGTGCATGACGAAACCGCCTTCCAGGCCCATCCGGTACTGGTGCAGATCGAACCAGCTTTGGCCGGCCAGCATGTCGCGAACTTCGACGAGGCGCAGCAGATTGTCGTTGTCGCCGCCGGCATTGGTCAATTCCGGGAAGCCGGCAAAGGCATTGACGGCAAGTGCCAGCAACGTGGCAAGCAGCGCCAGCGCGATATCGGACCTCCAACTGGAGGCGCCATCGTCGGCTGTGCTCATATCAGGACCTTTGGAAGGAATACGGGGCGGTTTAAACCTAGCCTTAACAGCTTCAATAAATAGTAAAGCCGCCCGAGCGAGGCCGGCGTTTGAGCGGTCAGGGGCCTCACAGGGCATCCGGAGACGAAAATGCCACAAGAAGTGCGCCATGAGCCGAGCATCGCCGTGCTGCTGCCTTGCTACAATGAGGAGCTGACGATCGGCGAAGTGGTGCGGCGTTTTCGTGAAACGCTGCCTTCCGCCGCGATCTATGTTTACGACAACAATTCGCGCGACCTGACGGCGCTCCGAGCCCGCGCCGCCGGCGCTATCGTGGTGCGCGAGCCGCGCCAGGGCAAAGGCAATGTCGTGCGCCGCATGTTCGCCGACATCGAGGCCGACATCTACCTGATGGCCGACGGCGACGGCACCTATGCGCCGGAGGACGCGCCGCAACTGATCAACACGCTGCTGACCGAGCGCTCCGACATGGTGGTGGGCACGAGGCGCGGGGTCGCCGACGATGCCGGCAGGACAGGCCACGCCTTCGGCAACCGCATCTTCAACAGCCTCTACAAGCGGCTGTTCGGCTCGGACTTTACCGATATCTTCTCCGGCTACCGCGCCTTCACCAGGCGCTTCGTCAAGAGTTTTCCCGCCGTTTCCGGCGGTTTCGAGATCGAGACCGAAATGTCGGTGCACGCCTCGCAGCTCAAATTGCCGGTCAGCGAGATCGGGCTCGACTATGGCCGCCGGCCGGAAGGCTCCTCGTCGAAGCTGTCGACCTTTCGCGACGGCGCGAAGATCCTGTGGATGTTCGCCATGCTGATGAAAGAGACGCAGCCGCTGCGTTTCTTCGGCGCTTTTTCGGTGTTCTTCCTGGCATCAAGCCTGTTTCTGATGGCGCCGGTGCTGATCGAGTTCGCCGAAACCGGGCTTGTGCCGCGCATGCCGACCTGGGTGCTGTCGGTCGGGCTGCTGCTGCTGTCGATGCTGGCGGCAGTGACCGGGGTAATCCTCGATTCGGTGTCGCGCGGCCGGGCCGAGCAGAAGCGCATCTTCTATCTGTCGATGCCTTCCGGCCGCGTCGAACGCGAACGCGCAAGTGCGCTCGCGACTTTGAAGGCCGGACCGCGCAAGACCCCGCGGGCGGCTTAGAGCCTAAATGGGACGCCTTGCCCGCTTCATTGTCGCCGGCGGCATCGGCTTCGTCGCCGACGCGGCGGCGCTTTGGCTGGTGCTGACGATAGCGCCGGTCGGACCTTTCGTGGCCCGCATCATTTCGATCGGTTTTGCCCTGTCCGTCACCTGGCTGATCAACCGCCATCTGACCTTCTCGCCTTCCAGCCGCGGCGTCGCGCAAGAGGGCGCACGCTACGGCGGCGTCGGCATTGCCACCAGCGTCGTCAATTATCTCGTCTATTGCGCCATGCTGTTCGCGCTGCCGATGATGTCGCCGCTCATTGCCCTTGCGGTCGCCTCGCTGATTGCCATGGCGCTGTCCTTCCTCGGCTATTCCAAGCTGGTCTTCGATCGCTGAAGGCACATCGCATTGGGGTCTGCGCCAAGCGAAGCGCAGCCTCATCATGACCTTGGCCGATTGGCAGAAGCCGCCGATTTCCTTATATCGCTGTCGTCGATGCATCGGCCCGAAAAATCGGAATCGATTTTCGGGCAGTGCGATGCATGGATTCAAAAGTGTTTGGAGCGTATGTGCGTCCAGGTGGACGCACGTCGCTCCAAGTGCGCCGGAGAGCACCCATGCCCCTGAAAGTCGCCGTCCAGATGGACCACATCTCCACCGTGTCGATTGTCGGCGACACGTCGTTTGCGCTGTCGCTGGAAGCGCAGCGGCGCGGGCACCAGCTGTTCCACTACACGCCCGACCGGCTGTCGCTGCGCGACGGCAAGGTGTTTGCCCGCATCGAGGCGATGCAGGTCCGCGACGAGAAGGGCAATCATTATTCGCTGGGCGAAGAAGTCCGCACCGACCTATCGGAGATGGACGTCATCCTTTTGCGTCAGGATCCGCCCTTCGATATGAACTACATCACCACCACGCATATCCTCGAGCGCATCCATCCGAAGACGCTGGTGATCAACGACCCGGCCTGGGTGCGCAACAGCCCGGAAAAGATCTTCGTCACCGAATTTCCCGACCTGATGCCGGACACGCTGATCACCAAGGACCCGCTCGAGGTCGCCGCCTTTCGCAAGGAGTTCGGCGATATCATCGTCAAGCCGCTCTACGGCAATGGCGGAGCCGGCATCTTCCACCTGCACGAGGCCGACCGCAACCTCGCCTCGCTGCTCGAAATGTTCGGTCAGATGTTCCGCGAACCGTTCATCGTGCAGCGCTACCTCAAGGAGGTGCGGGCCGGCGACAAGCGCATCATCCTGATCGACGGCGAGCCGGTCGGCGCCATCAACCGCGTGCCGGCCGAGCATGATTCGCGCTCGAACATGCATGTCGGCGGCCGCGCCGAAAAGACCGAGCTGACGGAGCGCGAACGCGAGATCTGCGCCCGCATCGGCCCCTCGCTGAAGGAGCGCGGCTTCATCCTTGTCGGCATCGACGTCATCGGCGACTACATGACCGAGATCAACGTGACCTCACCGACCGGCATACGCGAAGTGCAGCGTTTTGGGGGCGCCGACATCGCCAGCCTGTTCTGGGATGCGGTGGAGGACAAGCGGAGAAAATAGATCCCGTTGCCTACGCTGGTTTGGCGTATTGCTCGGCGCTCATGACTTCGATGCATACAAAGCGTTCATTGCCTTCCACCCAGGCGTCGTGGCCGGGCGGAATTGTGTAGGACGTGCCTTGCTCGAAAGTTTTCTGCGTCCCGTCATTCATTCTGACGGTGATGGCTCCGGATACGACGTAGCCGACATGCGACACCTGACAGCTGTCCGTCTTGACGACCGGCTTCACACACTCGGACCATTTCCATCCCGGTTCCATATTGAGCCGCCCGAGAGTAAACCCGGGGAGCCGCACCACTTCGACGCGTGTCTTATCGGGCGCTCGAACTTCATCCGGTGTGTTGTGAGACTTGGAAGCAAACTTCGTGACGTTCATTGCACTATCAGCCATGTCAACCTCCCTGTATTCGACGCGGAGCCTGACGTTGCGATCGCCGGAACCGCTATCGGGTTTATACCTCATTTGGCGCTCGATTATAAGCGATTGCTAAAATACATGCGCCCGCTCCTTTCGTGCGGAGCTGCTTGTTTGGCGCGCACCCTTCGCGGCGAGCCCGGCCCTCGCTGCGGTCGCCTGCATTGTCAGGCCGAGGTCATTGCTTTCACGAACACCCGTTCCCCAAATGTTCTTGCCTTCGCCGGAAATCTGTGGTTGTCTCCGGTGACGCCGTTCGCGGCATGATCGCAAAGGCTTGGGGCAAAGCCTGCATCCGGGGTGAAGACATGGTGGCGCGGGTTCGCACGGTTGCTTTCCAGGGCATCGAGGCCGTGCCGGTCGACGTGCAGGTGATGATCGCGCCGGGCAAGGTCAACATGCACATCGTCGGCCTGGCCGACAAGGCTGTAGCCGAAAGCCGCGAGCGGGTGCAGGCAGCACTTCATGCATCCGGCCTGTCGATGCCGTCGAAGAAGGTCACCGTCAACCTGGCGCCCGCCGACCTGCCCAAGGAAGGCAGCCATTACGATCTGCCGATCGCCCTCGGGTTGATGGCGGCGCTGGGCGCCATTCCGGGCGACATGCTGGCCGGCTATGTCGTGCTTGGCGAATTATCGCTCGACGGCACCATTGCCGCGGTGGCCGGCGCTCTGCCGGCGGCGATCGGCGCCAATGCCGAAGGCAAGGGCCTGATCTGCCCGTTCGCCTGCGGGCCGGAAGCGGCGTGGGCCGGCAAGGATTTCGACATATTGGCGCCGCGCAGCCTGATTGCCATCGCCAATCATTTTCGCGGCACGCAGGTTCTGTCACGGCCGGAAGCCGGCATCCATGCTTCGGCGCGCGACCTGCCCGACCTTGCCGACATCAAGGGCCAGGAGACCGCCAAGCGGGCGCTGGAGGTGGCGGCAGCCGGCGGCCACAATCTTCTGATGGTCGGTCCGCCGGGATCGGGAAAGTCGATGCTGGCGCAGCGGCTGCCGTCGATCCTGCCGCCGCTTGCGCCCAGGGAATTGCTCGAAGTCTCGATGATCGCGTCGGTGGCCGGCGAGCTCGGCGAAGGAAAACTGACAGACCGGCGGCCGTTTCGCGCGCCGCACCATTCTGCCTCGATGGCGGCGATGGTCGGCGGCGGGTTGCGCGTGCGGCCGGGCGAGGCCTCGCTTGCCCATCACGGCGTGCTGTTCCTCGACGAATTTCCCGAATTCTCGCCGCAGGCGCTCGATGCGCTGCGCCAGCCGCTGGAGACCGGCGACTGCATGATCGCGCGCGCCAACCACCGCGTCACCTATCCGGCACGCATTCAGCTGGTCGCGGCGATGAACCCGTGCCGTTGCGGCATGGCCGGCGAGCCGGGCTATCGCTGCCTGCGCGGCGACCGCTGCCGCACCGACTACCAGGCGCGCATTTCCGGCCCGCTGCTCGATCGCATCGATCTCAGGATCGAGGTGCCGGCGGTCTCGGCCAGCGATTTGATCCGGCCGGACCGGGCGGAGAAGAGTGCAGCCGTGGCACTTCGCGTAGCACGGGCGCGGACGATCCAGCGTGAGCGTTTCGAACGGCTCGGCGCGACCTCCGCCACCACCAACGCGCATTGCTCGCCCTCCGTCATCGAGGAGATCGCCATGCCCGATGCCGCCGGCCTGTCGCTGCTCAGGGATGCCAGCGAAAAGCTCGGCTTTTCCGCACGAGCCTATCACCGCGTCTTGAAGGTGGCGCGGACGCTGGCCGATCTCGAGGCCAGCGAGACGGTCGGCCGCATCCATCTGGCCGAAGCGATTTCCTACCGCATGAGCTCGGAGCGGATGGCGCAGGCGGCGTAGGAGCGTCCCGTCCTGTGGCCGAACACGATGAAGAGTTCTGGTCAATTCCCGATGCGGATTCCGATCTCTTTCGCTTCAAAGTCAACTAGTAAACTATTCGTTTCAAAATATCGTATGCCAATGATGTTGTGGCCGATAGTTGGAGAGAATTCCAACTCGGATCCGTATGACGTGTCGAATTTCCACTCCCCTAGCATCGCGATTTTTACCGCCACTCTAGTACCGATATCCATGGATCCACTTGAATCTTTTGGCGGGTTATCCGCTATTACGATTGTCGAATTTCCCGTGTCGTAAAGTGTCGGCCGGCAGGTTGTTTTTTCTTTCAATAGTATACATGAACCTATGGTTGGGAAATTATAGCGATCGCTAGCGGTTTTCCATTTATCCATATTGAACCCGCTTTTCACGCTGTCCGATATCCCAATGTGAAGTGCCTTAACTGCCGGGCAATTCGCCTCCTCGTTCGTGCAAGCTCTCCAATCGGTTCCTATCGGAGAAAGATAATACCCCTTTCGCAAGCCATTTCTGGGACTCACAGCATCCATTGGGGATTTCAGCATTTGATTTGGTCCACCGCCTCCAATAGGGGAAATGCCAAAAATCCCTTTTGGCCAGAGCCGGCCACCGACAATTTCACCTGTGCTGCGTCTGACCTCCTTATAGCGAACAAGGAAGGGGATGGATGCCTCGGTGGAGACGGAAGAGCCTCGGGAACCGAAAGTCACCCGGGCCAACGCAACATTTCCGTACTCATCGTAGGTTCCGTAATTCATGACGGCTTTTTGGGTGGTAACGGTTATCCCATCTAGTTCCAAATCCTTCGTAATTTTTATTCCTTCGACAGAACACAGCCTCTTTGGAAGCACAGAAGCACAGTCGATCGTCATGCCACTGGACCCGGTATCCAGTAATAGCGGTTGATTTACTTTTCGGTTACCGAGGGAAAGCACCTTAACATACAACATCCGGATATTGGGTGGATTTCCCGGGTACTCCAATTTTATCAGAGGAACAGCTAACGGCACCTCTTCTGCAGCCTGGGTCGGCAGCGAATTGAATAGCAATGCTTCCCAAATGACTATTATCGATACAAAGAATTTTCTGACGTTTTGTTCAGACCTGTTGTTGCTCATTTGGCCCCTGAGAAATTCGTCGCACGTTGTCGTGGCAGTATCCAGTCACGCTCACCCACCCTACAGTACATTGTACAAATATTTAATGCCTGAGGATCAGCAACCGTTCATAGCCAGACTGTCATAGGGTTTTATCCCGCCCGCTCTGCTTCGCCTTCAATTCCAGCCGCCGCGCGTGCAGCACCGGCTCGGTGTAGCCGTTGGGCTGGACGCGGCCTTTGAAGACGAGGTCACAGGCGGCGAGGAAGGCGATGGAGTTGTCGAAATCCGGCGCCATCGGCCGGTAGAACGGATCGCCTTGGTTCTGGCGGTCGACGATCGCCGCCATGCGCTTCATCGTCTCAATCACCTGCTCGGGCGTGCAGACGCCGTGGTGCAGCCAGTTGGCGATGTGCTGCGAGGAGATGCGCAGCGTGGCGCGGTCCTCCATCAGGCCGACATCGTGGATGTCGGGCACCTTGGAGCAGCCGACGCCCTGGTCGATCCAGCGCACGACGTAGCCCAGAATGCCCTGCGCGTTGTTGTCGAGTTCCTTCTGGATGTCTTCAGGCGACCAGTTCGGCCGCCTTGCTACCGGCACCGACAGGATATCGTCGAGCCTGGCCTTGGGCCGGCTTTTCAGCGCCTGCTGCACGGCGTGGACGTCGACCTTGTGGTAGTGCGTGGCGTGCAGGGTTGCCGCCGTCGGCGACGGCACCCAGGCGGTGTTGGCGCCGGCCTTGGGGTGCGCGATTTTCTCGTTGAGCATTGCCGCCATCAGGTCGGGCATCGCCCACATGCCCTTGCCGATCTGAGCATGGCCGGCCAATCCGCATTCCAGGCCGATGTCGACGTTCCAGGCTTCGTAGGCGGCAATCCAGGCGGCCTGCTTCATGTCGCCCTTGCGGATCATCGGGCCGGCTTCCATCGAGGTGTGGATCTCGTCGCCGGTGCGATCGAGGAAGCCGGTGTTGATGAAGACGACGCGGTCCCTGGCGGCGCGGATCGCCTCCTTGAGGTTGATGGTGGTGCGCCGCTCCTCGTCCATGATGCCCATCTTGATGGTGTTTTTGGCCATGCCGAGCAGCGCCTCGACGCGGTCGAAAATCTCGACGGCGAAGGCGACTTCGTCGGGCCCGTGCATCTTGGGCTTTACGATATACATCGAGCCGGCGCGAGAATTGGCGCGCCGCCCCTTCGGGCCGATATCGTGCAGCGCGATCAGCGCCGTCAGCGCCGCATCCATGATGCCTTCCGGCACCTCGTTGCCGTCGCGGTCTGATATCGCCGGATTGGTCATGAGGTGGCCGACATTCCTGACCAGCATCAGCGAGTGGCCGGGCAAGGTCAGCGTGCCGCCATCGGGCGCGGTATAGGTGCGGTCGGGGTTTAGCATCCGGACAAAGCTCTTGCCGGCCTTGGTGATCTCCTCGGCCAGGTCGCCCTTCATCAGGCCGAGCCAGTTGCGGTAGACCAGCACCTTATCCTCGGCATCGACGGCCGCCACCGAATCCTCGCAGTCCTGGATGGTGGTCAGCGCCGATTCCAGCACGACATCGGCAATGCCGGCCGGATCGGTGCGGCCGATCTGGTTGTTGTGGTCGACAACGATTTCGATGTGCAGGCCGTTCTTGACCAGCAGGACGGCTTCGGGGTCGGCGGCATCGCCGCGATAGCCGGCAAACTGTTTGAGGTCGGCGAGCGTGGTGGCGCCGGCACCCTCGCCCAGCCGCAACATGCCGTTGGCGACCGAGAGTCCGTTGACGCCGGCCCATTTGCCTGTCGTGAGCGGCACCGCCTCGTCGAAGAAGCTTTTCACCCAGGCGACGACCTTGGCGCCGCGCGCCGGATTGAATTTGTTGCCCCTCTCGGCGCCGTCCGTCTCCGGGATGGCATCGGTGCCGTAGAGCGCATCGTACAGCGAGCCCCAGCGCGCATTGGCGGCATTCAGCGCATAACGCGCATTCATCACCGGCACCACCAGCTGCGGCCCAGCAACCAGCGCGATTTCCGGGTCGACATTTTCGGTGGTCACGCTGAACGCCGGCCCCTCGGGCAGGAGATAGCCGATCTCGCGGAGAAAGTTCTTGTAGGCCTCCATGTCGACGGGCGCGCCATTGTCGCGGTACCAGCGGTCGAGCTTGTCCTGCATGGCATCGCGCTTTTCGAGCAGCGCCCGGTTTTTTGGCGAGAGATCATGGACGATCGTCGAAAAACCGTTCCAGAATGCGTCCACCTCGATGCCGGTGCCCGGCAGCGCCTCGATGACGACGAAATCATGAAGCTCGCGGGCAATCCGCAATCCGGCGATCTCGACGCGATCGGTCATCAGGGCTTCTCCAAGGCTTGGCCGGGTTGCCGGCACCGGGGCGTTTGACATGCCATGGCTACAGGGTCAATTCGCTTAGGCCGAAGGTAGGGCATTTTCGCCGCTGGCCAAAGCTGCCAATCTCCCCCCTTGTGGGGGAGATGCCCGGTAGGGCAGAGGGGGGCGTGAAGGATCGCGGACCTTGTCATTTACGACCAGCCGCAAGTCTGAGGGCACAACAGCAAACGACTGAGAGGTCGGCGGGACAGCGCCCCCCTCTGGCCTGCCGGCCATCTCCCCCACGAGGGGGGAGATCGACTGAACCTACACCGCAATCCTTGGCCGTCCCGACGCCACCGCCACGACATGCGCCTCGATGAACATGCGCTGGCCCTCTACGGTGGAGACGCGGAATTCGCTGGCGATTTCGATCTCGGCGCTGTCGGTGCCGGCGTCCTTCGCCCGCCCGGCGGCGATGGCGCGCACGTCTTTCTCCGCCGCGGCGATCGCCGCCGCCTCGTCGTTGAAATCGCGCACGCTTTCGCCTGAGGCGACGCGGAACAGCCCTTCCTTGGGCTGGCTGACCCGCGCCTCGGCCGATACCCGGACCTGGCCGACGACGGCGCCGAGCGCGTTGGCAACGTCGGTATCCTCCGGCACCACGCATCGATTGCCGACCAGCTCGGCCAGCCCTGCATAATGCAGCGGCGCCGAGGCGCCCAGGCCGATGACCGGACGGTCGAGCGCGACGCTGAGCCGGGCGATGCCGGGATGCGCGTCGACGGCGCGCTGGACCAGGGCATGGGCGACGGTCGCCGCGCCATCCAGCCCATCCTCGGCGAAGGCGGTCTCGAGGATGACTTCCGCCGACAGGCGGGTCAGCGCGGTCAGCACCCGTTCCGAGATCGCCTCCGGCGAGGCGGCGATAAACTGGCCGCGGCCGTCACGCCTGCGCGCGAACAGCTCGGCACCCAGACGCGCGGCGGCCGGATCCCAATTGGCCTGCCTGCCCAGCACATGCGCGGCATCCGACGGCGTGAAGCCGGCGACATGCACCAGCCCGCGCGACACCAGCCGATTCAAGGTGGCGTTCTGGGCATTCGAGGTCAGCAACCTGTCGAGAGCCTGCGGCACGGCACCGATCAGCTCGTAAAGCTTGGCCTCTGCGCCGGTCAGGCCAGCCGCCAGCCGCTCCGGCACCCCGGTGCGCACCGCGAGGCGGCCATCCATGCGGCCGGGATTGGGCGCGCGCAGCTGGCGTTCGAGCTCCGCCGTGACGACCTCGCCATGTGTCATGCCGGCCAGCGCCAGCGGCACCAGGCGGCGTGGCCCGAGCAGGATCCTCGGGCTGAGCGCACCGTCCTCCAGCGCCACTTCGGAATCGCCGCCAAGGCCAAAGGTGCGCATGGCGACCGCCTCGGCCATGGTGCGGAAGCCGCCGACGGTGGCGCCTTCCGGATCGAGCCGCGGCCGGCCCTTGTCGAGCACGGCAACATCGGTGGTGGTGCCGCCGATATCGGAGACCACGGCATCGTCGAGGCCGGTCATGTGGCGGGCGCCGACCAGGCTGGCGGCGGGGCCGGATAGGATGGTCTCGATCGGCCGCTGGCGGGCGAAGGCGGCGGAAACCAGTGCGCCGTCGCCGCGCACCACCATCAGCGGGGCGGCAATGTTGCGTGCGGCCAAAAAGCCTTCGGTCGCCGCCACCAGCCGGTCGATCATCGAGATCAGCCTGGCGTTGAGCAATGTCGTCAGCGCCCGGCGCGGGCCGCCGAGCTTGGCCGACAGTTCGTGGCTGGCGGTGACCGGCAGGCCTGTTATGTCGCGGATCAGATCGCGGGCGGCAAGCTCATGCGCCGGGTTGCGGGTGGCGAAATAGGCGCAGACGGCAAAGCCGGACACCGACTTTTCCAGTTCCGGCAAGGCTGCCTCGAGCCCGGAGAGGTCGAGCTTTGCCGCATTGCCATGGACATCGTGGCCGCCGGCGCAGAACACCACCGGGTCAGTGCCAAGCGCCGTCTTCAGCCCGTCGCGGGCCAGGTCGCCCTCGGCAAAGCCGATCATCACAAGTGCTACGCGGCCGCCCTGGCCCTCGACCAGCGCATTGGTGGCGAGCGTCGTCGACATCGACACCAGTTTTATCGCAGTCGGGTCGGTGCCGGCTTTCTGCAGCACCGCATCAACCGCGCCCGATATGCCGACCGCCAGGTCGTGACGCGTTGTCAGCGCCTTGGCCTTGGCCAGCACTTTTCCGCCGGGGCCGCCGGCTTCCGACCAAAGCACGGCGTCGGTATAGGTGCCGCCGGTGTCGATGCCGAGGAACAGGGGTGAGGGTTTGGTCTTGGCGGTCATTGGCGGGCCCGGAGAATTCTCTTGCCCCGCCCCTTAGCGGATATGAGCAGGCCGATAAAGCCGCGATGGCTGGGCCAAGGCAGCGTAATCTCCCCTCTTGAGGGGGAGATGTCGCCGAAGGCGACAGAGGGGGTCGGTACGTCCTGACGCGACCCTCCTGTCGCCGACGGAGGACGATGGCGCTCCACGCGCAACGACCCCCTCTGGCCTGCCGGCCATCTCCCCCTCGAGGGCAGGGCTATCGCATATGAGTGATGGCATTGATGAGATAGTCGTCGTTCCAGGCGCATTTCTTGATGCGATGGCTGATGGGAACTTTGGCAGC
>NZ_JAMYTU010000030.1:0-61822 GCF_040322615.1 Mesorhizobium sp. M0119 | reverse complement strand
CCGATGCTGGCCTCCACTCCAGCCAGCATCTTGAATCACAAAACAGATAAATCTGGAATCCCCTTTGATTCCGTCAAAGGGGGAACCGCTCTAGGGTCTGCGCCGCGTCGCTTCGCTCCTTGCTCCGCCCTAGGATGACGAAAGCACGGTCCGGCGTTCACCGCGAGCGGATGAACTCCGCGAAGGCGGATAGGGTATCGCGCATTGTCTGCCTACTTGCCGGTTCCGCCAGAATTTTCTCTACCTCCGGCGGTCTCTTGCCGAGCAGCGCGATTTCGAGCGCTGCTTCCTCATAGAGCGCGAAAGACATTGTCCGCATGATCTCGACCAATGCGGCGCGGGCAAACAGCGAGCGCGGCGAGGCGTGGACCAGCATGGCCGGCTTGCGACGGCTGCATCGCGCGACACCAGCCAGTCGAGCACGTTCTTCAGGCCGCCTGGCACACCGTGGGCATATTCCGGGCAGGAGACGATGACGCCGTCAGCGGCGGTGACCGCATCGATCAGCACTGCTGCTTGCGGAGGCGTCCGCTCGCCTTCATCGTCGGGGTTGAAAATCGGCAGTCGGCCAAGCCCATCGTAGACGGAGACGTGACAGTCCGGCGGCGCGTTTTGCGCGAGTGCCGCGAGCAGGGCGGAATTGGTCGAGGCGGCGCGCAGGCTGCCCGAGATGGCGAGGATGTTGAGCAAAGGAATGGAGACCGGCCTGGGCGATTCGTTGCCGGGCACGCTACCACATGGTTTCCCTGTATTCCTCGTCCAGCCAGCGGTCGGTCGCCTCGGCCGAATCGGCGAGCGCCAACTGGTCGCGCAGGATCTGGCCGAGCGTTGGCAGCGTCGCGCGGTCGTACCAGCTCTCCGGCTTCCACAGTTCGGAGCGCATGAAGGCCTTGGCGCAATGCATGTAGGCAGCCTTGACCGTCACCACGACGACGCTTTGCGGTGCCTTGCCGTCGACCGCCAGCCGCTCACGCAATGCCGCATCGACGGTGATGCGGGCATCGCCATTGACACGTAGCGTTTCGTTCATGCCGGGAATGAGGAAGAGCAGCCCGACCGAGGGATTGAGAAGGATGTTCTCCAGCGTGTCGAGCCGGTTGTTGCCAGGCCGGTCGGGGATGGCGATGGTCTTCTCGTCGAGCACTGTTACGAAGCCCGGTCTGTCGCCCTTCGGCGTCACATCGGCATTGCCGGCGCCGTCGGACGAGCCGATCAGCACGAAAGGGCTCTTGCCGATGAAGGAACGGCAGTGGCCATCCAGGGCCTTCAGCTCCTTGCGGATCGAGCCGTCAGTCGGCCGAGGCGTCTTGTAGATCGTCCTCAACTCGTCGCGCGTGGCGATGAATTCCATGCCCCTCTCCTCTTATTCTGACGCAATTCCCTAGGGAAAGCGCTACGCGCTTTTCCCGGGAAAACCGCTACACACCTTTCCTGGAATTGCTCTATTTGCCGGCCTTCTCTTCCTTGCCGGCCTTGTCCTCGAGTGAATGCCGCAGGATCAACGGCATTTGGCTTAACGTGAAGACAAGTGTAATGGGAATCGTGCCCCAGACCTTGAAATAAAGCCAGGCTTCCTCAGAAAAGTTGCGCCACACAACCTCGTTCAGCGCAGCCAGAAAAAGGAAGAAGAGCCCCCATCGGAAAGTGAGCTTGCGCCAGCCTTCGGCGTCGAGGTTGAAGGCGGAATCAAAGACATAGCCCAACAGCGATCTGCCAAACGCCAACCCGCCAAGCAGCGTGATGCCGAACAGGCTGTTGATGATTGTCGGCTTCATGAAAGCGAAGGTCTTGTCCTGCAGCCACAGCGCCAGCGCGCCAAAAACAAACACCACGATGGCCGAGACCAACGGCATGATCGGCCAGCTGCGCGTCAAAATCCACGAAACGCTGAGCGACAGCGCCGTCGCCACCATAAAGAACGCTGTGGCGATCAGGATAGGCTCGCCGATATGGCCGAGGATCGGAAACTTCCCGACAAGCCACGCACCGCGGATGGTGGTGAAAAAGAACACCAGACCAGGCCCGAGTTCGAGCAGGAATTTCAGGCCGGGGTTCAACGCCTTGCGTCGCGGATCGGACGGGTCGCCTTCGAGGATGGGTGGGTTCATAGCGTCCTTCTTACGCATGATCCAATCCAAAAAGCCTGCAACTTTTCGGGATCATGCTCGTCAAGCCACGCCAGCGATCGCCCTAGCGAATTCGCTTGCGGAAAAGGGTTCGAGGTCGTCGACCTGTTCGCCGACGCCGATGAAATAGACCGGCAATTTGTGCTTTGCCGCGATCGCCACCAGAATACCGCCGCGCGCCGTGCCGTCCAGCTTGGTCATCACCAGGCCGTTGACGCCGGCGACATTGCGGAAGATCTCGACCTGGTTGAGCGCGTTCTGGCCGGTGGTGGCATCGACCGTCTGCAGAACGGTGTGCGGCGCTTCCGGATCGAGCTTGCCCAGCACCCGGACGATCTTTTCCAGTTCCGCCATCAGTTCGGTCTTGTTCTGCAGACGCCCGGCGGTGTCGATGATCAGCACGTCGGAGCCGGCCTCCTTCGCGCGCTCGAATGCGTCGTAGGCGAGGCCGGCGGCATCGGCGCCGAGCTTCGAGGCAATGACCGGCGAGTTGGTACGCTCGCCCCAGATCTTCAACTGCTCGATCGCGGCTGCGCGGAAAGTGTCGCCGGCGGCGAGCATCACCGAGAGGCCGCCATCGGTCAGCTTTGCTGCCAGCTTGCCGATGGTCGTTGTTTTCCCCGTGCCGTTGACGCCGACCACCAGGATGACATGCGGCTTGTGGCTGAGGTCGAGCTCCAGCGGCATGGCTACGTGGGTCAGCACCTTTTCCACCTCGGCCGCCATGATGGTGCGGACTTCCGTGTCGGAGACGTCCTTGCCGTAGCGGCTGGCGGAGAGCGCGTCGGTTACGCGCAAAGCCGTCTCCATGCCGAGATCGGCGCGGATCAGCACATCCTCCAGGTCCTGCAGCGTGTCCTCGTCGAGCTTCCGCTTGGTGAAGACGCCGGCGATGTTGCCCGACAACTCCCGGGAAGAGCGGGCAAGCCCGTCTCGCATGCGCTGGAACCAGGAACGCCTCGGCGCCGGTTCGGGCGCCTTCCGCGGCTCGGCTTTCTGCTCGACCTTCTTAGTTACGGTCACCTTACCGGGGGCGGGTTTTGGCTCCGGCGATGGTTGCGGAATGGCCTCTGGTTCGGGCGCGATCTCGGTCAAGACCGGTTTCGTTTCGACCGGGGCGGGCTGGCGGATTGGAGGCGGGATTTCGGCCGGCGGCGCTTCGGGCGCTGGTGGCGTGACTTCGGCCGCGGGTGCCGCGTCTTGCGCAGGTTGGAGCTGCCCTTCACCCTTACCCTCTCCCCGTGAGGTACGGGGAGAGGGGGGCGTCAGCGTTGCAGCTTCTTCTTCGGCGTCCGTGGAAGGGGCTTCTGCGTTACGATCAGCCCCCTTCTCCCCGTCACTATACGGGGAGAAGGTGCCGGCAGGCGGATGAGGGGCAGCGCCAGCTTCCGTGGACAGAGGCTCTGGCTGAACGATCTCCGGCTGCTCCGGCTCAGGAACTGGCTCGGGAGCGACGGGTCCGGCCGGAATCCCCTCCGGCTCTTCAGCAGGCGTTTCCGGCTCCGGCTGGATGTCTGGCTCGGGTGGAATGGTCGGCGGCGGTTCGGGCTTCGGCTCTTCCGCGGGCGCCGGTTGCGGTGCCGGAGGCAACTGTGGTTCGACTGGCGGTGGAGGTACAGCTTCGACTTCGGGCCGCGGCTCTTCGCGTTTCAAAAACTCCGGGACGGCCTGCTCGGCGGCCGGCTTCAGCGCTTCCAGTTCATCCCATTTGATCGGCGGCAGCGGTGCGGCCTCGTCGGGCCGCTCCTCGACGACTTCCTTCTTGCCGAACGAAAATATCTTCTTGAAGAACCCAGCCATGTCTTGCGCTCTCAGGCGGCGCGGGCGGCAAGCGGCGCGGCGATCAGTCTGATACCGTCATCGCCGGCGATATCAGCCTCGACGATGTCGCCCGGCGCGCCCGCCGACAACACGGCCAGCGTAAACCCTTCGGTGCGACCGAGCCCGTCGCGCTCGACCAGGATCGACTGATGCGTTCCAGCGAGCGAGGCAAGATGGCGGCGGTAGGCGGCCTCGCCGGCGGCGCGCAGGTGTGCCGCGCGTTGCTTGACGACGTCGCGGCGGAGCTGCGGCATGCGCGCGGCGGGCGTGCCCTGGCGCGGCGAAAACGGGAAGACGTGGAGATGCGTCAGGCCGCATTCCTCGACGATCTCCAGCGAGTTTTCGAACATGGCGTCCGTCTCGGTCGGGAAGCCGGCGATGATGTCGGCGCCGAAAACGATGCCGGGGCGCAGTTTGCGCACATCCTCGCAAAAGCGGATCGACTGGTCGCGGCTGTGCCGGCGCTTCATCCGCTTCAGGATCATGTCGTCACCCGATTGCAGCGACAGATGCAGATGCGGCATCAGCCTCGGCTCGGTGGCGATGGCGTCCAGCAGATCGTCGTCGGCCTCGATCGAATCGATGGAGGAAAGCCGCAGGCGTTTCACGTCCGGCACCTGCTTCAGGATGGTCTTGACCAATTTGCCGAGCTTCGGCGCGCCCGGCAGATCGGCGCCAAAACTGGTCATGTCGACGCCGGTCAGCACGATCTCGGCATAACCATTGCCGACGAGTCGCTTGACCTGCTCGACCACGGCGCCCATTGGCACAGAGCGCGAATTGCCGCGACCGTAAGGAATGATGCAGAAGGTGCAGCGGTGGTCGCAGCCGTTCTGCACCTGGACGAAAGCGCGCGCCCGGCCCTCGATGGCGTCGACCATGTGGGCGGCCGTCTCGCGCACCGAAAAGATATCGTTGACGCGCGCCTTCTCGGTGTCGTTGACGCCGAAATCCGGCAGCGCGCGATAGGAATGCGCCCTGAGCTTCTCCTCATTGCCGAGGACGAGATCGACCTCGTCCATGGCGACGAAATCCTGCGGGCCGATCTGCGCGGCGCAGCCGGTGACGATGATGCGGGCGGCCGGGTTCTCACGGCGGGCTTTTCTGATCGACTGCTTGGCCTGGCGCACCGCCTCGCCGGTGACGGCGCAGGTGTTGAAAATGATGGCGCCGCCTTCGAGCCTACCGAGGCCGGCACTTTCGGCTTCGCGCCGCATCACCTCGGATTCATAGGTGTTCAGCCGGCAGCCGAAGGTGACGACCTCGATACCCTTGTTGCCAAGAGGAGCCATCAGGCGGCGCTTTCGGTGTCGCGCGCCCACGCCCCGGTCGACGGATCGAAGCAGCCGGAAAATTCCCATTCGGCGGCACCGGTGAGGATGACGTGGTCGTCGTCGCGCCACAGGACGTGCAGCGAGCCGCCGCCGGGCGTCATCAGCGTGACGCTGCGGCCGGTGCGCCGGGTGCGGGCCGCGGCGACCACGGCGGCGCACGCGGCCGAGCCGCAGGCCTTGGTCAGGCCGGCGCCGCGCTCCCAGGTGCGGATGGCCATGGTCTCCGGCGAGGTCACCTGCGCGATGGTGATGTTGGCGCGCTCGGGGAAGATCGGGTGGTTTTCGAGCAGCGGGCCGAAGCGCTCGAGCTCGTAGGACCAGACGTCGCGGTCGACCCAGAAGATGGCGTGCGGATTGCCCATCGAGACAACGGAAGGCGAATGCAGTACCGGCGCATCGATCGGGCCGATCTGCAGCTCGATCATGCGGGTGTCGCGAAACTCCTCGGCCAGCGGGATGTCCTGCCAGCCAAAGCGCGGCTTGCCCATGTCGACCGAGATCATTCCGTCGGCATGTTCCTCGGCATTGAGGATGCCGGCGACTGTTTCAAAGGCAAATGTCTTCTGGCCGGTCTCGGCCGCGAGCGCCCGGACGACGCAGCGCATGCCGTTGCCGCAGGCTTGCGCACTGGTTCCGTCGGAATTCAAGATGTCGATGAAAAAGGCGGTGCCCGGCGTCCTGGGGTCGTGGATCGCCATGATCTGGTCGAACCTGGTCGCCGCATCGGCATTAAGCGCGACGGCTGCCGCAGGCGTCACGCGATCGGCACGCCCACGCATATCGGCAACGATGATTTCGTTGCCGATGCCGTTCATCTTGGCGAAAGGGGCCGCGCTTGCCATCGATCGAAAGGTCTCTTGCCGGTTTGGCGCCTATATGGCGGATAGCGGCAGAAATTACCAGCGCGGCGTGATTTTCAAGTCACCGCGAAGACGCCAAGCACGATCAGCAGGAAGATGATCAGCACGATCCCGATGAGGATGCGCGCGCCGGTGGCGGCGGCTCCGGCCAGTGCCGGCATGCCGAGCAGGCTCGCCGCGGCCGCGATAATCAAAAGAATGATGATCCACCTGATCATGAGAGACACCTCGCAGCCGACAGGTTTGAACACCTACAAACGTCTATGTGACGCCTTAGGTTCCGCCGGCTAGACCGCCGGCACGTCCCAGACTTCGCCCGGCCGCAAGGCGCGAAAACGTTGCCGCGGCAGGCCGGCAGCATCGAGCGCTTCGCCGAGCTTTCTGGGCGGCTCGTCGATCGACTCGTTGGTGAGCCGGAACGTGCCCCAGTGACAGCCGGCGGCATAGGCGGCGTTGCACAAAAGCATGCCTTGCACCGCCTCTTCCGGATCCTGGTGATGAGGCGCCATGAACCAGCGCGGCTCGTAGGCGCCGATCGGCAGGATGGCGAGGCGGAAGCCGCCGTGCTTTTGCGCCATCAGCCGGTAATTGATGCCGCCGTGGAAGCCGGTGTCGCCAGCGAAATAGATCTTTGCGTCGGGTGTCTCGACGACGAAACCCGCCCACAGCGCCATGCGCCGGTCGCGAGTACCGCGGGCCGACCAGTGGTGCACCGGCTCGACATAGACGGTGACGCCATCGCCGATATCGACCCGGTCGCCCCAGTCATGCGCGGAAAGCCGCATATGGGGCACGGCAGAGCCGATGATCGTGTCGTTGCCGAGCGGCGTCAGCAGCAGCGGGTCGTGTCTTGTCTTCAGGCGCTTCAGCGTGGCGAGGTCGAGATGGTCGTAATGGTTGTGGCTGACCAGCACGAGGTCGATCGGCGGCAAATGCGAAAAGGCGATGCCCGGCGGATTGACGCGTTTCGGACCGGCGAAGGAGAGCGGCGAGACGCGTCGCGACCAGACCGGGTCGGTCAGGATGTTCAGGCCGGCTGTCTGGACGAGCAGCGAGGAATGACCGACCATGGTGAGGCGCAGCGCAGAACCATCAATGCGCTCGACCGGTCTTGCCGGTGGAAACGGGCTCGGATCCGCCGCCGGCCATTTCGAGCGCTCGCGGCTCAATTGCCATTTCAACAGATCGGCAAAGCGACCCGGCGGCCGTCCGTCGGGATTGAAGAACAAGGTGCCGTCGAAATGATCGCTGGGCGGCCCGCTGTAATAGCGGTTGGCGGCTCTCTTTCTCGCGGCCAAGAAATCGGCTCCCTGCAGTTTGCTGATCGCCAAGAGATAATGCCGGAGCCGGCCCGCGCAAGCATTTGAGGTGAACGCCAAGGTTTTGGCGCCGGTGCGCCGTATCGTATCGACCCGGAGGTGCCGGCCAACGGCCAAGGCGTAACGCAATTCAGGCAATGTGCATTTTGCGACAAATTTGCAACATTAGCGGCGCAAACCGTATTTTAACCATATCGGGTTGAAATTTCGCCACCTTCTCCATCTTGGTGAGGGGGACATTGCGCGGACGGCACCCCCCAGCCGGATCCGACGGAGGTTGAAGAATGAAATTTTCGAAAACCGGCCTGCTGGCCGTATCGCTGGCCGCGCTCGTTGCGAGCGGCTGTTCAACCTCACGGTTCACATCGATGGACGAGCAGCAGCCGGCGCCGCTGGAAGCTGCGCCCGCCGGCAAGGTGACCGCAAACCAGCTGCCGCCGCCGGCGACACCCGGCCCGGCCGATCCGTCGAAGTTCCCGACCGCGCCGCAGAACACCCAGGTCGCCTCGCTGCCGCCCGATGGGACGGCGCCGGCCGGTGCGGCCGACCTCACCGCCTCAAGCGTCGCCGGTGTGTGGAAGGCAAGCGTATCCGGCCAGAGCTGTCAGGTGGCGACGCCGCAGACCAAATTCGGATCGGGCTACCGCGCCGGACCGCTGCATTGCCCGGCGCCGCTCGACGGCATCAAATCTTGGAACGTCGCCGGCAAACAGCTGACGCTCTTTGACGAGAACGGCGGCACGCTGGCACGGCTCTATTCCTCGGGCGGCGAGAAATTCGACGGCCAGACTTCCAACGGCCTGCCGATCTCGCTTACAAGGTAAGAGAACGGCCCCCATTGTTACGCAATTCCGGACAGAAAACCGCTACACACTTTTCTTGGAATTGCTCTCTTTTGTTTTTTACGCAATTCCGGACAGAAAACCGCTACACACTTTTCTTGGAATTGCTCCGGACGACGTGACCGATGCATCTGCGTGACGGCCTCCAGACCCATGCGACCGTCAAGCAGCGCTACGACCATCT
Source organism: Mesorhizobium sp. M0119 (assembly GCF_040322615.1). NCBI lineage: Bacteria > Pseudomonadati > Pseudomonadota > Alphaproteobacteria > Hyphomicrobiales > Phyllobacteriaceae > Mesorhizobium > Mesorhizobium sp. M0119. Next base: position 53,336 of record NZ_JAMYTU010000030.1, on the reverse strand, counting down.
GGTCGAGACGGGCGCCATCGGGCGCGACCCGGCGCAGGAGCGGATCGCCGCTGCGCTCGACCGGCTGATCGACGAAATATCGGCCAAGCGGCTGGCGCATAAATCAAGCGCGCTGGGGTGGCTGTTCGCCCGCAAGCGCGAGGTGCACCAGGCGGTCAGGGGCCTCTATATCCATGGCGGCGTCGGCCGCGGCAAGACCATGCTGATGGACATGTTCTTCGAGCTGCTGCCGGCGCGGCGCAAGCGCCGGGTGCATTTCAACGACTTCATGGCCGACGTGCAGGACCGCATCCAGAAGCACCGGCAGGCTCGCAAGAACGGCACGGCCAAGGAGGACGACCCGATCCCGCCGGTGGCGCGCGCGCTGGCCGAGCAAGCCTGGGTGCTGTGCTTCGACGAGTTCTCCGTCACCGACATCGCCGATGCGATGATCTTGTCCAGGTTGTTTTCGGCGTTGTTTGCCAATGGCGTGGTGCTGGTCGCCACCTCCAATGTCGCGCCGCAGGATCTCTACCGCGACGGCCTGAACCGTCAGCTGTTTTTGCCGTTTGTCGCTATGCTGCAGCGCCACGCGCAGGTGCTGGCGCTTGACGCCGACAAGGATTACCGCCTCGACAAGCTCAGCCACATGCCGGTCTACATCACCCCCGCCGATGCCGCCGCTGACCATGCGCTCGACGACGCGTGGGCTGTGATGACGCATGGCAGGCCGACGGCCGAGACGATGCTGACGGTTAAGGGCCGGCACGTCGTAGTGCCGCGTGCTGCCGGCGAGGCGGCGCGGTTTTCCTTCGCCGATCTCTGCGAGAGGCCGCTCGGCGCCCGCGACTATCTTGCCATTGCCAGCCGCTTCTCGACCATCTTCATCGATCATGTGCCAGTGCTCGGCGAGGGCAAGCGCAACGAAGCCAAGCGCTTCATCCTGCTGGTCGATACGCTCTACGATCATCATGTACGGCTGGTGATGAGCGCCGCGGCACCGCCGGCGCAGCTCTATACGGCCAAGCGCGGCAACGAGGTCTTCGAGTTCGAGCGCACCGCATCGCGGCTGATCGAGATGCAGAGCCACGACTGGCTGGAGGACTGGGCGGAGAGGCAGAGGGCGCAGGGATCATCGACGGAGGCACGGCAGGCTCAGGCGTGAGGGATAGTACAGAAGGGGCCGCTGCCGCCGGCGCCTATAATCGATAAACATACATGACGAACCCCTCCGACGGCCCATGCGGCTCTTTTCGCGACTCGTAAAATTCGCGAGCGGCAACATTGTCCGGCTCGGTGCCGACCCACGCCTCCTCACAGCCATGCTCGCGACCGAGTGCGAACATGGCGCCGAGCATCCTCGTCGCAATGCCCTGGCGTTGAAAGGCCGGCGCCACGCCGATCTCGTCTATGTAGAGTTCGCTCACCTTGTCCGGGTGGCGGTGGACGACGGCTGCGCATTGGCCAACGACGATGCCGTCGGCGAGGGCTACGACCATGAAATGACCGGGCTCCGCGAGATAGGCGGAGAGCCGATCCGGCCTGACCGGCTCGTCGAAGACTTCGTCGGCAACCCGCATCACAAGGGCGTCATCGCCAAGAAACAGCCTTCTGATTTCCAGTGCCATTGTGTAGAATTCCTCTAGTCGGCTTCAGAACTTTTACATTTACGTAAGTCCCATTGTTTCTAACCGATTGAAATTACTCACTCCAAAATAATCGTTTGAATTTTTATGCGGCCGGGGCTATTGCGTGCGGCGAATTTCGCGGTTCCGCAGCATTCCGGCCTCTTCCTCCGACGCCGTCATCAAATCGTCAAGGATTTGGGCGCCGTCATAGTCAAAGGGAAAACATCCTGACATGGCACGCAACAAGATAGCGCTCATCGGCTCGGGCATGATCGGCGGCACCCTCGCCCACATGGTCGGCCTCAAGGATCTCGGCGACGTCGTGCTGTTCGATATCGCCGAAGGCATCCCGCAAGGCAAGGGGCTGGACATCGCGCAGTCGTCGCCGGTCGATGGGTTCGACTCCAGGCTGACCGGCGTCAACGACTATGCCGGCATCGAGGGCGCCGACGTCTGCATCGTCACCGCCGGCGTGCCGCGCAAGCCCGGCATGAGCCGCGACGATCTTCTGGGCATCAATCTGAAGGTGATGGAGCAGGTCGGCGCCGGCCTCAAGAAATACGCGCCGAAAGCCTTCGTCATCTGCATCACCAATCCGCTCGATGCCATGGTCTGGGCGCTGCAGAAGTTTTCCGGCCTGCCGAAGAGCCATGTCGTCGGCATGGCCGGCGTGCTCGACAGTTCGCGCTTTCGCTATTTCCTGGCCGAGGAATTCAAGGTCTCGGTCGAGGACGTCACCGCCTTCGTGCTCGGCGGCCACGGCGATTCCATGGTGCCGATGATCCGCTATTCGACGGTTGCCGGCATCCCGCTGCCCGACCTGATCAAGATGGGCTGGACCTCAAAGGAGCGGCTCGACCAGATCGTGCAGCGCACCCGCGACGGCGGCGCCGAGATCGTCGGCCTGCTCAAGACCGGCTCGGCCTTTTACGCGCCGGCCGCTTCGGCCATCGCCATGGCCGAAGCCTATCTCAAGGACAAGAAGCGGGTGCTGCCCTGTGCGGCGTATCTTTCGGGCCAATATGGCGTCAAGAACACCTATGTCGGCGTTCCCGTGGTGATCGGCGCCGGCGGCGTCGAGCGTATCATCGAGATCGAACTCGCGAAGAGCGAGCAGAAGATGTTCGACAGTTCGGTCGCAGCGGTGCAAGGCCTGTGCGATGCCTGCGTCAAGATCGCTCCGCATCTCGCCACCAAATAAGCCGGCAACCAAGCCCGCCAAGCAAGCTGGAGACATAGCGCATGAACATCCATGAATACCAGGGCAAGGCGCTGCTGAAGGGCTTTGGCGCACCGGTGGCCGAGGGCGTGCCGGTGTTCAAGGCGAGCGAGGCGGAAGCCGCCGCCAAGGCGCTGCCCGGCCCGCTCTATGTGGTCAAGAGCCAGATCCATGCCGGCGGCCGCGGCAAGGGCAAGTTCAGGGAGCTCGGCCCCGATGCCAAGGGCGGCGTCAGGCTGGCGAAGTCGGTGGCCGAGGTCGTCGCCAACGCCAAGGAGATGCTCGGCTATACGCTGGTCACAAAGCAGACCGGCCCGGCCGGCAAGCAGGTCAACCGGCTCTATATCGAGGACGGCGCCGACATCGAGCGCGAGCTCTATCTGTCGATCCTGGTCGACCGCTCGGTCGGGCGCGTCGCCTTCGTCGTCTCGACCGAGGGCGGCATGGACATCGAGGCGGTCGCCCACGACACGCCGGAAAAGATCGTTACCGTCGCCATCGACCCGGAAAAGGGCGTGACGGCCGACGATGTGAAGACGCTCAACGCCGCACTGAGGCTCGACGGCGACGCCGCCAAGGATGGCGCGACCCTGTTTCCGATCCTCTACAAGGCATTTGTCGAGAAGGACATGAGCCTGCTCGAGGTCAACCCGCTGATCGTCATGAAGAGCGGCCGGCTGCGCGTGCTCGACGCAAAAGTGTCGTTCGACAACAACGCGCTGTTCCGCCACCCGGACGTGCTCGAATTGCGCGACACCACCGAAGAGGACGAGAAGGAGATCGAGGCGTCGAAATACGACCTCGCCTATGTCGCGCTCGACGGCAATATCGGCTGCATGGTCAACGGCGCCGGCCTTGCCATGGCGACGATGGATATCATCAAGCTCTACGGCGCCGAGCCCGCCAACTTCCTCGATGTCGGCGGCGGCGCGTCCAAGGAAAAAGTGACGGCGGCGTTCAAGATCATCACCAAGGATCCGGCGGTCAAGGGCATTCTGATCAACATCTTCGGCGGCATCATGAAGTGCGATATCATCGCCGAGGGCGTTATCGCAGCGGTCAAGGAGGTCGGCCTGCAGGTGCCGCTGGTGGTGCGGCTGGAAGGCACCAATGCCGAGCTCGGCAAGAAGATCATCAACGACAGCGGGCTGAACGTCGTGTCGGCCGATGACCTCGATGATGCGGCTAAGAAGATCGTGGCGGCGGTGAAGGGCTGAGCCTGTGCCTCCGCATAAGATAAACCTCGTCGAGGCGGCCGATGCGAAGATCAAGAAGGTGTTCGATCCGCATATTGCCGGCGACGTCAACGATTCCCAGGTCAAGATCGCCAAGTTCGGCGACGTCTTCGACTGGCATGCGCACGACAATGAAGACGAGGCCTTCCTGGTGCTGCGCGGCCGCATCGCCATCGATTTCCGCGACGGCACGGTGGAGCTTTCCAGCGGCGAGTTCATCGTCGTGCCGCGCGCCGTCGAGCACCGGCCGCGCTCGCTGAGCGAAGAACCTGTGGTGTTGATGTTCGAGCCGGCGACGACGCTCAACACCGGCAATGCCAACAGCGACCTCACGGTCGCCGACCTCAAGCGATTGTGACCACGGCGGCTATGACCAAGAGCGCGCGGCCTTCCCCGATCAACGGTTTTTGAAAAGGACCACCATGTCCATTCTCGTCGACAAGAACACCAAGGTGCTGGTGCAGGGCCTGACCGGCAAGACCGGCACGTTCCATACCGAACAGGCGCTGGCCTACCACGGCACCAAGATGGTCGGCGGCATCCATCCCAAGAAGGGCGGGGAGACGTGGACCGGCGTCAAAGGCGAGAGCCTGCCGATCTTCGCGACGGTTGCCGAAGGCAAGGCAAAAACCGGCGCCAATGCTTCCGTCGTCTACGTGCCGCCGGCGGGTGCTGCCGAAGCGATCCTGGAAGCGATCGAGGCCGAGATCCCGCTGATCGTCTGCATCACCGAGGGCATACCGGTGATGGACATGATCAAGGTCAAGGCGAGGCTCGACCGCTCGAAATCGCGGCTGATCGGACCGAACTGCCCCGGCGTGCTGACCCCCGACGAATGCAAGATCGGCATCATGCCCGGCAACATCTTCCGCAAGGGCTCGGTCGGCGTTGTTTCGCGCTCGGGAACGCTTACCTATGAGGCGGTGTTCCAGACCACCAATGTCGGCCTCGGCCAGACCACCGCCGTCGGCATCGGCGGCGACCCGGTCAAAGGCACGGAGTTCATCGACGTGCTGGAGATGTTCCTCGCCGACGACGAGACCAAGTCGATCATCATGATCGGCGAGATCGGCGGATCGGCCGAGGAAGACGCCGCGCAGTTCCTCAAGGACGAGGCAAAGCGCGGCCGCAGCAAGCCGATGGCCGGCTTCATCGCCGGGCGCACCGCGCCGGCGGGCCGCACCATGGGCCATGCGGGCGCAGTCATCTCCGGCGGCAAGGGCGGCGCGGAAGACAAGATCGCGGCGATGGAATCGGCCGGCATCAAGGTTTCACCATCGCCGGCCCGGCTGGGTACGACCCTGGTCGAGGCGATCAAAGGTTAGGGGAGTAAGGGAGTACGGGAATAGGGGAGTCGGGAACAAGACGAGGGCATTTGCCCTACTCCCTTACTCCCCTATTCCCGTACTCCCCTCCAACAAAGGAGACGAAGCAAAGGCTTCGACAGTGACATGGCAAGACAAGATCAGGCCAACGACCAGTTTTCGCTTACCTCTTTCCTCTATGGCGGCAATGCCGATTATATCGACGCGCTCTATGCCGCCTATGAGGACGATCCCGCGTCGGTCGATCCCGAATGGCAGGACTTCTTCGCGGCACTGAAGGACGACGCCGGCGACGTGCGCAAGAATGCCAAGGGCGCGTCATGGGCCAAGCCCTCCTGGCCGATGCAGGCCAATGGCGAGCTTGTCTCGGCGCTGGACGGCAATTGGGGCCTGGTCGAAAAGCACATCGAAAAGAAGGTCAAGGACAGGGCGGTCGGCAACGGCGCAGCGCTTTCCGACGCCGACGTACATCAGGCGACGCGCGATTCCGTCCGCGCCATCATGATGATCCGCGCCTTCCGCATGCGCGGCCACCTGCACGCCAATCTCGATCCGCTCGGCATTGCCAAGCCGCTCGAGGATTATAACGAGCTGTCGCCGGAGAATTACGGCTTCACCGAAGCCGACTACGACCGGCCGATCTTCCTCGACAATGTGCTCGGGCTGGAATTCGGCACCATCCGGCAAATGCTCGACATCCTGACCCGGACCTATTGCTCGACGCTCGGCGTCGAATTCATGCATATTTCCGACCCAGAGGAGAAGGCCTGGATCCAGGCGCGCATCGAGGGCACCGACAAGGAGATCTCCTTCACCGCAGTCGGCAAGAAGGCGATCCTGCAGAAGCTGGTCGAGGCGGAAGGCTTCGAGCAGTTCATCGACGTCAAGTATAAGGGCACCAAGCGCTTCGGCCTCGATGGCGGCGAGTCGCTGATCCCGGCGCTGGAGCAGATCATCAAGCGCGGCGGCCAGCTGGGCATGAAGGAGATCGTGCTCGGCATGGCGCATCGCGGCCGGCTGAACGTGCTGTCGCAGGTGATGGCCAAGCCGCACCGTGCCATTTTCCATGAGTTCAAGGGCGGCTCGGCCGCGCCCGACGAGGTCGAAGGCTCGGGCGACGTGAAGTACCATCTCGGTGCCTCGTCGGATCGCGAGTTCGACGGCAACAAGGTGCATCTGTCGCTGACCGCCAATCCCTCGCATCTGGAAATCGTCGATCCGGTGGTGATGGGCAAGGCGCGCGCCAAGCAGGACTATCTGTTCGGCCGCAGCCGCGAAGAGATCGTGCCGCTGGAAGAGCGCGCCAAGGTGCTGCCGCTGCTGTTGCATGGCGACGCCGCCTTTGCCGGCCAGGGCGTGATTGCCGAAATCCTCGGCCTGTCGGGCCTGCGCGGCCACCGCGTCGCCGGCACGCTGCATTTCATCATCAACAACCAGATCGGCTTCACCACCAACCCGCGCTTTTCGCGCTCGTCGCCCTATCCGTCCGATGTGGCCAAGATGATCGAGGCGCCTATCTTTCACGTCAATGGCGACGATCCGGAAGCTGTGGTCCATGCGACCAAGGTGGCGATCGAATTCCGCATGAAGTTCCACAAGCCTGTCGTGGTGGACATGTTCTGTTACCGCCGCTTCGGCCACAATGAGGGCGACGAGCCTGCCTTCACCCAGCCGATCATGTATCGCAAGATCCGCAACCAGAAGACGACGGTGCAGATCTATGCCGACCGGCTGATTTCCGAAAGCCACATCACCCAGGTCGAGTTCGAAAAGATGAAGGCCGATTGGCGGGCGCATCTCGAGCAGGAATTCGAGGTCGGCCAGCATTACAAGCCGAACAAGGCGGATTGGCTGGACGGCGCGTGGTCCGGCCTGCGCTCGGCCGACAACCAGGACGAACAGCGGCGCGGCAAGACCGCCGTGCCGGTCAAGACGCTGAAGGAGATCGGCAAGAAACTGACCGAGGTGCCGAAGGATTTCGAGGCGCACAGGACGATCATCCGCTTCCTCGACAACCGCCGCCAGGCGATCGAGTCCGGCGAAGGCATCGATTGGTCGACGGCCGAGGCGCTGGCCTTTGGCGCTATCCTGCTCGACGGCAATCCGATCCGGCTGTCCGGACAGGATTCGGAGCGCGGCACCTTCTCGCAGCGCCATTCCGTGCTCTATGACCAGCGCGACGAGACACGCTACATCCCGCTCAACAATCTGTCGGCGGCGCAGGCCGGTTTCGAGGTCATCAACTCGATGCTGTCGGAAGAGGCCGTGCTCGGCTTCGAATATGGCTACTCGCTGGCCGAGCCGAAGGCGCTGACGCTGTGGGAAGCGCAGTTCGGCGACTTCGCCAACGGCGCCCAGGTGGTGTTCGACCAGTTCATCTCGTCGGGCGAGCGCAAATGGCTCAGAATGTCGGGCCTGGTCTGCCTGCTGCCGCACGGCTATGAAGGCCAGGGGCCTGAGCATTCGTCGGCCCGGCTCGAGCGCTTCCTGCAGCTTTGCGCCGAAGACAACATGCAGGTCGCCAACGTCACGACGCCGGCCAATTACTTCCACATCTTGCGCCGGCAATTGAAGCGGGACTTCCGTAAGCCGCTGATCCTGATGACGCCGAAGTCGCTGCTGCGCCACAAACGGGCGGTATCGACGCTGCCGGAGATGTCGGGCGAAAGTGCCTTTCACCGGCTGTTGTGGGACGATGCCCAGCTATTGTCTGGACAGGCCATCAAGCTCACCAAGGATTCGAAGATCCGCCGTGTCGTGCTCTGTTCGGGCAAGGTCTATTACGACCTCTACGAGGAGCGCGAGAAGCGCGGCATCAACGACATCTATTTGCTGCGCGTCGAGCAGCTCTATCCGTTCCCGGCCAAGGCGCTGATCACCGAACTGTCGCGCTTCCGCAATGCCGAGATGGTGTGGTGCCAGGAGGAGCCCAAGAACATGGGCGCCTGGTCGTTCATCGATCCGTATCTCGAATGGGTGCTGGCGCATATCGACGCCAAGCATCAGCGGGTGCGCTATACCGGCCGGCCGGCTGCCGCTTCGCCGGCGACCGGATTGATGTCGAAGCATCTCGCCCAGCTTGCCGCCTTGCTCGACGACGCGCTCGGTGAATAAAACAGAACTGGGCGGATAAAACAGAACCGAAAGAAACGGACAGGCACAATGGCAACCGAAATCCGCGTCCCGACACTTGGTGAATCCGTCACCGAGGCGACCATCGGCAAATGGTTCAAGAAGGTCGGCGATGCGATCGCCGCCGATGAGCCGCTGGTCGAGCTGGAAACCGACAAGGTGACGGTGGAAGTGCCGGCCGCCGCCGCGGGCACGCTCGCCGAGATCGCCGTCAAGGAAGGCGAGACAGTCGGCGTCGGCGCGTTGCTCGGCACGATTTCGGCAGGCGCCGGCGCAGCAGCCAATGCCGCCGCTCCGGCGGAGAAACAGGATGCGGTGTCGCAGGCCTCGGCTCCGACGGCGGCCTCGAGCGTCAAGCAGGCCGCGGCCGAGACGGCCAAGATCGCCGGCGACGCCGGCGCGATCGAGACACGCACCATGCCGCCGGCGCCGTCGGCAGCAAAGCTGCTGGCCGAGCACAATCTCGCGGTCGACCAGGTGTCGGGCTCGGGCAAGCGCGGCCAGGTGCTGAAAGGCGACGTGCTCGACCTGATCGCCAGGGGCGCGCCGTCGCAGCCGGCAGAAATGCCGAAGGCCGCCCCTGTACCGGCACCCGTTGCCGCGCGTGCACCGTCCCCGGCCGACGATGCATCGCGCGAGGAGCGCGTGCGCATGACCAAGCTGCGCCAGACCATCGCGCGCCGCCTCAAGGAAGCGCAATCGACTGCCGCCATGCTGACCACCTTCAACGAGGTCGACATGAGCGCGGTGATGGCGCTGAGGAGCAAATACAAGGACGTGTTCGAGAAGAAGCACGGCGTGAAGCTAGGCTTCATGGGCTTCTTCACCAAGGCGGTCACCCATGCGCTGAAGGAGATACCGTCGGTCAATGCCGAGATCGACGGCACCGACATCATCTTCAAGAACTACGCTCATATCGGCGTTGCCGTCGGCACCGAGAAAGGCCTCGTCGTGCCGGTTGTGCGCAATGCCGACCAGATGTCCATCGCCGAAATCGAGAAGGACATCGGCAGGCTGGGGCTTGCGGCGCGCGACGGCAAGCTGTCGGTTGCGGATATGCAAGGCGGCACGTTCACGATTTCCAACGGTGGCGTTTACGGGTCGCTGATGTCGACGCCGATCCTCAATGCGCCGCAGTCGGGCATTTTGGGCATGCACAAGATCCAGGAGCGGCCGATGGTGGTCGGCGGCCAGATCGTCATCCGGCCGATGATGTATCTGGCGCTGTCCTACGACCACCGCATCGTCGACGGCAAGGAAGCGGTGACCTTCCTGGTGCGGGTCAAGGAAAGCCTGGAGGATCCTGAGCGGCTGGTGCTCGACCTCTAGGGGCGGCCGACGTGAGCCGGAGCATGGATCTGCGCCGTCGGATGAATTCCTCTCGTTTCCGGTCCGGTTTGTTTGTCACAATCTGCGCACTCGGCGTGCAGACGGTCTCCGCGGCCCTCGCCGCCTGCCCGCTCGAGCTCGCCGTCTATGGCGATCCTGAGAACGCCGCCGAGATCGATTTCAGGCCGACCATGGAGTCGGCCGCCGTCACCAACACCTTCAAGATGGTGCTCGACAAGGGCGTCGTGCTCGACGGCATCGTCATGTGGACGGAGGGCGTGGCGCGGCCGCATGGCTCGCTGATGTACAAATGCCCGGCTGGCGACGTCACCGGCGACGAGCTCGCCGCCTGCACCGTGTGGGAGGGCGTCATCTACACTGCCGACGACCAGGGCGATATCGCGTTGCTGCCGGGCGAAGGAAAGGATGCGCCGAAGAAGCTGATCCTTCCCGACTTGGGAGCGTCGTTGCAGATGTCGGCGGCCTATGGCGCCAACGGCTTTTCCAAGGTGCCCTGGGACGTCTTTGCCCTGAAGGGATGTCAGGAATGAGCGCAAGCGGAAAAATCCTGCTGGTGACCGGCGGCAGCCGCGGCATCGGCGCCGCTACATGCAGGCTTGCCGCCAAGCGCGGCTACCGCATTGCGGTCAATTACGCGTCGAATGCAAAAGCAGCCGAAACGGTGGTCGCCGACATCGAGGCCGCTGGCGGAGAAGCCTTCGCAGTCAAGGCCGATGTCGGCAGCGAGACGGACGTGTTGGCCATGTTCGAGGCTGTCGATGCCCGTTTCGGTCGGCTCGACGCGCTGGTCAACAATGCCGGCGTGGTCGACCAGAGCGCGCGTGTCGACGAGCTTAGCGCTGCAAGGCTGGAGCGGATGATGCGCATCAATGTGATCGCGCCGATGCTTTGCGCCCGCGAGGCGGTGAAGCGCATGTCGACCAGGCATGGCGGCAAGGGCGGCGCGATCGTCAATGTTTCTTCGATCGCGGCAAGGCTTGGCGGGCCGGGTCAATATGTCGACTACGCCGCCACGAAGGGCGCGGTCGATTCCTTCACCATCGGGCTTGCCCGCGAAGTGGCCGGCGAAGGCATTCGTGTCAACGCGGTCAGCCCGGGCATCATCGACACAGAAATTCATGCCTCCGGCGGGCAGCCGGATCGCGCCGAGAGAATGCGCAAGGTGGTGCCCATGCAGCGCGTCGGCACGGCCGAGGAAGTCGCAGCGGCAATTCTCTGGCTGCTGTCGGACGAGGCGTCCTACACAACAGGCGCCAATCTGGAAATCGGCGGCGGCCGGTAAAGCAAAAGGGACATTATCATGGCCTATGACGTCGTTATCATCGGATCGGGACCGGGCGGCTATGTCTGCGCCATCAAGGCGGCGCAGCTCGGTCTGAAGACGGCGGTGATCGAAAAGAACCCGACCTTCGGCGGTACCTGCCTCAACATCGGCTGCATCCCGTCGAAGGCGCTGCTGCATGCGTCCGAGATGTTTGCCGAGGCCGGCCATTCCTTCGACGCGCTCGGCGTCGAGATCGGTGCGCCCAAGCTCAACCTTGGGAAGATGATGGCGCACAAGGATGCGACGGTGACGGCCAACGTCAATGGCGTCGCCTTCCTGTTCAAGAAGAACAAGATCGACAGTTTTCGTGGCACCGGCAAGGTGGTTGCGGCCGGCAAGGTGTCGGTGACCTCCGATGACGGCAAGGTCGAGGAGATCGAGACCAAGAACATCGTCATCGCCACCGGCTCCGACGTCGCCGGCATTCCCGGCGTCAAGGTCGATTTCGACGAGAAGGTGATCATCTCGTCGACCGGCGCGCTGTCGCTGGACAAGGTGCCGGGCCATCTGGTGGTGGTCGGCGGTGGTGTCATCGGTCTGGAGCTCGGCTCGGTATGGGCGCGGCTCGGCGCCAAGGTCACCGTGGTCGAGTTCCTCGACACCATCCTGGGCGGCATGGATGGCGAGGTCTCCAAGCAGTTCCAGCGCCTGCTGTCGAAGCAGGGCTTTGAGTTCAGGCTGGGCGCCAAGGTGACCGGCGTCGCCAAGGCCAAGAAGGGGGCGACGGTCACCTTCGAGCCGGTCAAAGGCGGAGCGGCCGAGACGATCGAGGCGGACGCGGTGCTGATTGCGACGGGACGACGGGCCTATTCGGACACTCTCGGGCTGAAGGAGGCCGGCGTCGACGTCGATGAGCGCGGCCGGGTCAAGACCGACGGCCATCTCAGAACCAACGTGCCCGGCATCTACGCCATCGGCGATGTCATCGCCGGGCCGATGCTTGCCCACAAGGCCGAAGACGAGGGCGTGGCGGTGGCCGAAACCATCGCCGGCCAGGCCGGTCATGTGAACTATGAGGTGATTCCGAGCGTCGTCTACACCACGCCGGAAATCGCCTCGGTCGGCAAGACAGAAGAAGAATTGAAGAAGGCCGGCATCGACTACAAGGCCGGAAAATTTCCGTTCAGCGCCAATGGCCGGGCGCGCGCCATGCTGCACACCGACGGCTTTGTGAAAATCCTGGCCGACAAGGCCAGCGACCGCGTGCTCGGCGTCCACATCGTCGGCTTCGGCGCCGGCGAGATGATCCACGAGGCGGCCGTGCTGATGGAATTTGGCGGCTCGTCGGAAGACCTAGCCCGCACCTGTCACGCCCATCCGACAATGTCGGAGGCGGTAAAGGAGGCGGCACTGGCGACGTTCTTCAAGCCCATCCATATCTGAGCAAACGCGGTGAATCGCAAACCTTAGAGATTGGCTGAAACATCCGCGCTTCGTCATCCCAGGGCGGAGCAGGAGCGAAGCGACGTCGCGGAGACCCTGGGATCCATGCCGTTACCTAGCGCCAGTGTTCCGGCGAACCAGAATCGAGTGCCTCTTCACATCGGCTGGTAACCGTTCCGCCCCGGGATGACGAAGCCATCGACGGCTGCTCCCAAAAACAAAACGGCCCGCCTTTCAGCGGGCCGTTCATATATTAAATCAGCAGTCTGATTACTGAGGGGCCGGTGCTGGTGCCGGGGCCGGGGCCGGTGCTGGTGCCGGGGCCGGGGCCGGCGCTGGCGCAGGGGCCGGAGCGGGTGCAGGTTCTGCCGGAGCGGGAGCCGGAGCGGGTGTTGCCGGAGCTGGCGCAGGAGCCGGTTCGGCTGGCTTCATCGGCTCGGCAGGTGCTGGAGCCGGAGCCGGTGTGCTGGCTGCGGGCGGTTCGGCAGGCGCAGGTGCCTCGCTACGTCTTCCAAAAACATAATAGGCGACAATTGCCAGGATAACGACGACCAGGGCAATCAGCCAGCCGCTGCCGCCGCCGCGTGGCCGTGCGGTACCCGGTGAGGTGAATGGGTCGTTCGGATTGGGTGTGTTCGCCATAAAAGTGTCCTCCGTGGATGAAAAACATCAAGTAATAGCCATCAACGTACAATCGTTGAATCGGTTTCACATTAGGCGTTGAAAACGCCGAAAACAGGGCAATTCTGATCCGGAATCGCTTGCAGGCATGCATTTCCACCGCAAAATGGGTTCGATCGAGCCAAACCGAACCTTTTTCAGTTTCTTGGACGAAGCGCGGCCGGTCCGCCGTCGCGCCACGGGTAAGGGCTGATCCCGCCTTGGCAATGATTCGGTGTCCAACTCCGCCGTGTTGTTCAGTTGACGACGGTCACGGTATAGCCGGCCTTGCGGAAACCCTCGACCAAGCCTTGCGCGCCGGGAAGGTGCATGGCGCCGACCGCCATGAAGACATTGCCGTGGGCGAGGATCGGCGCGGCACGATCGACCATCACCTTGTTGCGGCTGGTGATCATGGTCTGCTCGAATTCGGCGTAACCCGATTGGTCGTCGACCTGTTCGGGAATGACGGTCCGAAACAGCGGTACGTACATGCCAGTGTCGCCACGCCGGTAAAGCACGATCATGGTTTCGTTGACGTCGTTCACCTTGTCGCCAAGCTTCAGCGTATCGACCAGCCCCTTCAGGTGAAAGGCGATCGGCAGCGAAGCCATCGCGCGCAGCTGGTCGGCGATTGTCTCCAGCCCCTCGACTGATTTGCCCGAAGCCTCGGCGTCCTTGGCAAGCTTGACGTCGAGCACCGGCGCGCCGCCAGCCTGGCGGGCGACTTCGCATGCAGGCAGCGCCACCATCGCCGACAGCAACCAGGGTTTCATCTTGGCGACGGTCGCTGGCGGGATGCCACGCGCATCGAGCGCCTTGTTGACCACCGCCGCATCGTCCGGCGACAGCAGCGACGAAAGCGTCGTCTTGTCGGTGAACATCATCAGATCCGGCTCTTTCAGCAGTGCGGCCATCATCTTCTGCTTGTCGAGCACTTCGGTGGTCTCGATGACGACGGTTCCAGCTGCATCGAATGCCTTTTGTGCGGCGGGCGGCAGCGTGGTGACGCGCGGGTCGGTAACGTGCATGGTGCCGAACAGGAAGGACGGTTTTTCGCCCGATTTTTCGAGCTTCCACAGCAGGCCCTTGCCGTTCGGCGTCGCTGCCGCGTCTGCCTCGATCTTGCGGTAGGCAGCCGGGTCGTCCTTGAGCAGCGCGCTCAGCATATCGCTACCGGCGCAGGCCGGGGTCTCGGCGCGTGCCTTGCCCGCGGCGAGCAGCGCGACGATGAGGAAAGAGAGAAAAAACAGGGCGTTGAGCGCGACGAGCAGCTTCAGCGACACATGGGTTGCGCGGTCGGCGATGGCGATGAGGCGTTTCATGCTGCGGTTCTAGGCGCAAAAAGCGGCAAAACGGTTAATCGGCGCATCAAAATTGTTGCGAGATGGTCACCGATTCAAGCGTCCATCACGCGCGAGGATGAGCTGCTTCGTAAATCTCGAGCAGCCTCGCGGTGTCGACGCCGGTGTATATCTGGGTTGTCGACAGGCTGGCGTGGCCGAGCAGCTCCTGGATGGTGCGCAGGTCGCCGCCGCGCCCAAGCAGATGCGTGGCGAAGGAATGGCGCAGCGCATGCGGCGTCGCCGTGTCGGGCAGGTTGAGCGCCGAGCGCAGCTTGGCCATGTCGCGCTGGACGATCGCCGGGTTGAGCGGACCGCCGCGGGCACCGCGAAACAGCAGGCCCTTGGGATCGAGATGATAGGGACACAAGCGGCGATATTCGGCAATCGCCCGCAGCGCCACCGGCAGCACTGGCACCAGCCGCGTCTTGTCGCCCTTGCCGGTGACGCGCAGCACGGTCTCACCAGGCGAGGACAGATCGGCGCCCGACAGCCCGAGCGCCTCGGAAATGCGCAGGCCCGACCCATAGAGCAGGGTCAGCACGGCGGCGTTGCGGGCGGCGATCCACGGCTCCTCCGCCAGCTGGCCTTCTACCGAGACAACGTGTTTTGCATCGCTTGCGGTCAGCGGCTTGGGCAGCGATTTCGGCTGCCGCGACGCGCGCAAGGCTGCCGCACCCGCCGCATTGGCGAGGCCGCGCCGTTCCAGGAAACGCAGCAGCGAGCGGATGCCAGCCAGCCCGCGTCCGAGCGTGCGGGCGCCGGCGCCCTCGGCACGGCGGGCAGCGAGAAAGCCGCGCAAATCGGCCGGGCGCAGATCGGCGATGTCGGAAATGCCGGGCGAGCCGCCGCAATGGCCGGTCAGGAAATGCAGGAACTGGCGCGTGTCGCGTTCATAAGCCTCGACGGTTTCGGGCGACAGCCGGCGTTCTCGCGCCAGCATCTTCAGCCAGGCCTCGCGCGCCGCCTGAAGATCGGGTTTCGCCGGTATGAGGAATTCCTGCATTGCGCTCTTCCAGTTCCCCGCCATCTTCCGGCACGCGGGTTAGGAAGCGGTGAAGAGCGGCGTCATTGAAATGACGACGGGCTGGGGTTAGAGCAAGGCAAAGGATTTTCCGCAGATGAGCAAGCCGCAAAACCCCGTCCAGATGGCCGTGATCGGTGCCGCGCACGGCATCAAGGGCGAATTGCGCGTCAAGAGCTTTACCGGCGACCCGCTGGCTCTGGCCGATTACGGTCCGCTCTACGCCAGGGATGGCCGCGCCTTCCAGATCGTCGACATCAGGCCTGCCAACACCGTCGTGGTGGTGCGGTTCAAAGGCGTCAACGACCGCAATGCCGCGGAGGCGCTCGCCGGCACCGAATTGTTCGTCGATCGTTCGGTGTTGCCCGATGAGGGCGAAGAGGATGAATTCTACCATGCCGACCTCGTCGGGCTGGAGGTCAAGGATGATACCGGCGCGGTCATCGGCAAGGTCGTCGCCGTGCACAATTTCGGCGGCGGCGACATTCTCGACGTGACGCTTGCCGGGCGCAAAGGCGTGCTCATTCCGTTCACGCAGGCCGCTGTTCCGGAAGTGTCGATCGCCGGCGGCTTTGTCCGCGTTGATCCAGCCGCCGCAGGGTTGGTCGAGGACGAGGACGGCGAGCCTGCCGGTGACGACGGTTTCGACCCCAAGGGCAGGCCGCGCGGGCCGAGGGACGCCGGAGGCAACCGGTGAGTTTTTCGGCGTCGGTGCTGACGCTCTACCCCGAGATGTTTCCCGGCGCGCTTGGCCTGTCGCTGGCCGGCCGCGCGCTCGAGACGGGCATCTGGTCACTCGAAACAATCCAGATCCGCGACTTCGCCAGCGATCGTCACCGTACCGTCGATGACACACCGGCCGGCGGCGGCGCCGGCATGGTAATGCGGGCAGACGTGCTGGCCAGTGCCATCGACCATGCCTCGCCGCCAGGCGATCCGCGTCCGCGCCTGCTGATGAGCCCGCGCGGCCGGCCGCTGAACCAGGCACGGGTGCGCGAGCTCGCCGCCGGGCCGGGTGCGGTGATCGTCTGCGGCCGCTTCGAAGGCGTCGACCAGCGGGTCATCGAGGCGCGCGGCCTCGAGGAAGTTTCGATCGGCGACTTCATCCTGTCCGGCGGCGAGCCGGCGGCACTCGTGCTGCTCGATGCCGTGATGCGCCTGCTGCCCGGCGTGATGGGCAATGCGGTATCGGGCGAGGAAGAGAGCTTTGAAAACGGCCTGCTCGAACATCCGCATTATACGCGGCCGCAGGAGTTCGAGGGCCGGCCGATTCCCGAAGTGCTGATTTCGGGCAATCACAAGAAGATCGCGGCGTGGCGGCGGGCCGAAGCGGAGAGGCTGACGAAAGAGCGAAGGCCGGATCTTTTAGCCGCTCAGCCCTTGTCGAAATAGTAAAAAGCCAGGAACAGGCCGACGGCGATGACGAAGCCGCGCACCGCGTTCTGCGGCACGCGCCTGGCGATCCAGACGCCGGCATAGCCGCCGAGCGCGCCGCCCGGAATCATGATGATCGCCTGCAGCCAGGCGATGACGCCGCCCGAGACAAAGACCAGGATGGCGACCGCAGCGATGACCACGGCCAGCATGTTCTTCAGTGCGTTCAGCCGGTGATAGTCGCCGGACTGGGTGAGACCGAGCGTCGCCAGCATCATGACGCCCATGCCGGCGCCGAAGAAGCCGCCATAGACGGCGGTGGCGAACTGCGCCAGCGACCCGATCAGCGAACCCACCGCGGCCTCATGCTCCGGCTTGGGCGCCGGCTTCAGCCATGGCCCGGCAGCGAACAATGCGGTTGCCGCCAGCAGCAGCCACGGCACCAAGGCGCGGAACGACGGGTTGTCGAGCCCTAGAAGGATGAGCGCGCCAGACAGCGCACCGAGAGCCGAAATGAGGCTGAGCAGCAGCGCGCCGCGCCAGAAATGCTTGATGTCGTGCCAGTAGGCGAGCGTCGAGGTGATGTAGCCAGGAAATTGCGTCACCGACGATGTCGCATTGGCGACGATCGGCGGCAGGCCGGCCAGGGTCATGGCGCCAAAGGTTATGAACGTGCCGCCGCCGGCAACGGCGTTGACCGCGCCTGATAGAAAGCCGGCGAGAAAGAGCAGGACCGCGTCCAAGATTGGCATGAGGGGTGTCGTCGCTGGAGGAAAATGCTTATCTTCCGGCTTAGAAAGCTTGACGCGCGGGCGCAACCCCCTGGACCACAAGCGATCACGGGATTGCCACAGCGGGCGCCAGCCAAAAAGAAGCAGCGCCAAAAAAGAAACAGCGAAGACGTGACAAAGCGCCGAAATAGCTGTATGTGCGCGCCGAACCGGAAGAAAAATCTGCCAAGAGCGATCTTCTGGCCCGTCAACAATGACGGTGTAGTCGCCCCTGCCCGATGTTCTCGAACAGACGTTCTCGAACGAAGGGCATAGCCGAGCGGTCGATGGGACTGCAAGGCGAGTGTCGGACGCTCTGACTGTCGGAAGAACAAGAAGTGGATTTATGAGATGGACATCCTCCGTCAGCTCGAGGCCGAGCAGGCCGCCAAGATCGAAGCCAAGCGCAAGCTCCCCGAATTCCAGCCCGGCGACACCGTGCGCGTCCAGGTCCGCGTGACCGAAGGCACCCGCACCCGCGTCCAGGCGTATGAGGGCGTCGTCATCGCCCGCGCCGGCGCCGGTTTCCAGGAGAGCTTCACCGTCCGCAAGATCTCCTACGGCGAAGGCGTGGAGCGTGTGTTCCCGGTCTATTCGCCGATGGTCGAGGGCGTCGAGATCGTGCGCCGCGGCAAGGTGCGTCGCGCCAAGCTGTACTATTTGCGTGACCGTCGCGGCAAGTCGGCGCGTATTTCGGAAAACACCGGCGTGCGCGCCCGCAAGCTGAACGACGAAGAGCGCGATGCGCTGAACGCCGAGAAGGCGCGCATCGAGGCCGAGAAAGTGGCCGCCGCCCAGGCGCTGGCCGCCGAGAAGGCGGCGCAGGACGCCGCCGAGAAGAAGGCCGCCGACGAGGCCGCCAAGGCCGCGGAAGCAGCTGCCGCCGAATAAGGCTCTTCAAGACCGTATTTTCGGAAAGGCGGCTTCGGCCGCCTTTTTGTTTCGCGAGGTGGATTCCATTTTTGCCGGGCCGCCTCGGTCCCGCTATCGAAACGGATCGTTCCGTAATCCCTTCGTTGAAAGCATTGGAATCCATTTTCGTGCCGAACGCCGCATCGGAGCGGCTTGCAAGGCGCCTGCGGAAAGCTAAAGTCGGCGCCGGATTTCCTGCATGCCTCGGCCGATCGAGGCGGTTCAGTTCCTGGGGAGCATCGTCATGATCAATTCGAAACTGCTGCTGGCCGGCCTGCTGGCTTGCCTTCTCGTGCCCGTCGCGGCTCTGGCGCAGGCGCTGCCCGACCTCGGCGGCAAGAAGGTGGTGGTGGTCACCGAAAATGCCTATCCGCCGCTGCAGTTCATCGATGCCAAGACCGGCAAGCAGATCGGTTGGGAATATGACGCGATGAACGAGATCGCCAAACGGCTGAATTTCAAGGTCGAGTACCAGAATACCTCCTGGGACGCGATGATCCAGGCGGTTTCGGACAACCAGTACAACATCGGCATGACCGGCATCACCATCAAGGACGACCGCAAGCAGAAGGTCGACTTCTCCGACCCCTATATGCGTTCGGAGCAGTTCATGCTGGTGCGCGGCGACGAGAAGCGCTTCAGCGATGCCAAGACGTTCGCCGCCTTCAAGGACGGGCTGATCGGCGCGCAGGCCGGCACTACGCCCTTCTACACCGCCGTCTACAGCGTGCTCGACGGCAATGAGCAGAACCCGCGCATAAAGCTGTTCGAGACGTTCGGCGCGACGGTGCAGGCGCTGAAGGCCGGCGACGTCGACGTCGTGCTCACCGACGGCACTGCCGGCAAGGGCTATGTCGATGCGTCCAATGGCGGGCTGAAGCTGATCGGCGGGCCGCTCGGCACCGAGGACTTCGGCTTCATCTTCCCCAAGGGCTCCGACCTGGTGAAGCCGGTCAACGCGGCAATCGCCGCGCTCAAGGCCGACGGCACGCTCGACGCGCTCAACAAGAAGTGGTTCCTCGACTACAAGATGGGGCAGTGAGCTCGTCTTGCATGACGATTGCGCGCTAGAACGCTCACCGACTTTGCTCTACGAGACCCCCCTCTGCCCTGCCGGGCATCTCCCCCTCAAGGGGGGAGATTGGATGTCACCTCAGCTTTCGCCAATCTCCAAGGGCGGCAAGTGGGCGCTATCCGCGAAGCAGCCAATCTCCCCCCTTGAGGGGGAGATGTCCGGCAGGACAGAGGGGGGTGCCTTGGCACCATGCCTTTGCGATGTCTGCTTTGCCGGCGTCGCCTGATGCCGCCCCCATCCACCACCAAATCCGACTTCCCCTGGTGGCTTGCCGTGGCCGTGGCGATCGCCTTGGCCGCCGCCATCTTCATCGCGGCCAGCGACCTCTATGCCCAGGTCTTCGCTACCGTCGCCAAGGGCATCGGCGTTACCATCTTCGTCACTGTGGTCGCCTTCGCGCTGGCTTGCGCGATCGGGCTCGGCGTCGCGCTGATGGGCCTGTCGGGCTCACGCTGGCTCAGCCAGATCGGCCGCTTCTACGTCGAGATCATCCGCGGCGTGCCGATGCTGGTGCTGTTGTTCTGGATCGCCTTTGCCGGCGCGCCGGCCTTCGTCGCGGCATGGAACGCGCTGACGGCGCCGCTGCAAAGCGCCGGCCTCTTCGGTGAGCTGCTGGTACGCGACGTCTCGCTTTTATGGCGCGCCGTCATGGCGCTGACCATCGGCTATTCCGCCTTCATCTCGGAGGTCTTCCGCGCCGGTATCCAGGCGGTCGAGAAGGGCCAGATCGAGGCGGCGAAGGCGCTCGGGCTGACGCGCACGCAGCGCTTCCGGCTGGTCGTCTTTCCGCAGGCGATCCGCACCATCCTGCCGCCGCTCGGTAATGATTTCGTCGCCATGGTCAAGGATTCCTCGCTGGTCTCGGTGCTCGGCGTCGCCGACATCACCCAGATGGGCAAGATCTACGCCGCCGGCTCGTTCCGCTTCTTCGAAACCTATTCGATCGTCGCCTATATCTATCTCATCCTGACCGTCGGCCTGTCGCTGGCCTTGCGGGCGCTGGAGAAGCGGCTGCGCCACCAGCATGAGGAATAGAAGGCAGGCGAAAACGGCGATACCATCGAGCGGACGCGACCGGGGAGGACCCATGATCATCGACAAGGCCAATGCGGCGCTGGAGGCAGTCTACACGGCCGACACACCTGAGGCGCTCGCCAAGGCCTATGCGCAATGGGCCGCGACCTATGACGGCGAAACCGCGGCGCTCGGCTATCTCCTGCCGTTCCTGATCACCGCCTGGGTGGCGCGCCACGTGCCGTCGGGCGAAGGGCCGCTGCTCGACGCCGGCTGCGGCACCGGCCTGTCGGGGCCGTCGCTCAAGGCACTCGGCTACCACGACATTGCCGGGCTCGACCTGTCGCAGGACATGCTGAAAATCGCCGGCAGCCGGCAGGCCTACAGCGAGCTGAAACAGGCGATGCTCGGCGGGCCATTGCCCTGGCCGGACGGATATTTCCGCGCCTTCTTCTCGACCGGCGTGTTCACCATCAGCCACGCGCCGGCGTCGGGCCTGCATGAGCTGGTGCGCATCACCAGGACGGGCGGCCACGCCATCTTCACAGTTCGCGACCAGGTTTTTGAAAGCGGCGGATTTCAAGCCGTGTTTGACGAACTGGAGCAGGCGAAAAAATGGCGGCCGGTCGAGGAGAGCCCGTGGTTCCGCTGCTACGCAATCGCCGAGCCCGACGCGCTGGTGAAGACCTTCGTGTTCGAGGTGCTGTGAAGCGCCTGCGAAGGCAGACGCGATTGCTGAAAAGCCAAAACATTGATATGAGCAGCGCCATGGAAGAGCTTTTTGGCGATCCGGCCTATAAGGGTTTCGTGCTGCAGGACAGAAAACGCCTGCCGTCGCGATTTTCCGCGCGCGTCTGCGGGGCGCTGACCAGCCGACTTAGCTAGGTCGGACTCGCCAGGCTGTTTCGCCGGTCCGACCGGTGTCCTTTTCCCTTTTTAAAATCGACGGATTTACGCACATGAGCGCACCGCGCACCCTCTACGACAAGATTTTCGACGACCATGTCGTCGACCGCCAGGATGACGGCACCTGCCTGCTCTACATCGACCGCCACCTCGTCCACGAAGTGACCAGCCCGCAGGCTTTCGAAGGCCTGCGCATGACCGGCCGCAAGGTTCGGCATCCGGAAAAGACGCTGGCCGTGGTCGATCACAATGTGTCGACCTCGCCGGAGCGCAAGTTCGGCATCAAGAACGAGGAAAGCCGCATCCAGGTCGAGGCGCTGGCCAAGAACGCCAAGGATTTTGGCGTCGAGTATTATTCCGAGAAGGACATCCGCCAGGGCATCGTCCACATCATCGGTCCCGAGCAAGGCTTTACGCTGCCCGGCATGACCATCGTCTGCGGCGACAGCCACACCTCGACGCATGGCGCGTTCGGCGCGCTGGCGCATGGCATCGGCACCTCGGAAGTCGAGCATGTGCTGGCGACGCAGACGCTGATCCAGCGCAAGGCCAAGAACATGCTGGTGCGCGTCGACGGCGCACTGCCGGAAGGCGTCACCGCCAAGGACATCATCCTCGCCATCATCGGCGAGATCGGCACGGCCGGCGGCACCGGCTATGTCATCGAATATGCCGGCGAGGCAATCCGTGCGCTGTCGATGGAAGGCCGCATGACGATCTGCAACATGTCGATCGAAGCCGGCGCGCGCGCCGGCCTGATCGCGCCCGACGAGACCACCTTCGCCTATGTCAAGGACAAGCCGCGCGCCCCCAAGGGCGAAGCCTGGGATGCCGCGCTCGCCTACTGGAAGACGCTGCAGTCCGACGAAGGCGCGCATTTCGACAAGGTGGTCGTGCTCGACGCGGCAAAACTGCCGCCGATCGTCTCCTGGGGCTCCTCGCCCGAAGACGTTGTCTCGGTGCAAGGCATCGTGCCGAACCCGGACGACATCACTGATGAGAACAAGCGCACGTCCAAGCAACGCGCACTCGACTATATGGGCCTGACGCCGGGCACCAAGATCACCGATATCGAACTTGACCGCGTCTTCATCGGCTCCTGCACCAATGGCCGCATCGAGGATCTGCGCGCCGCCGCCAAGGTGATCGAAGGCAAGAAGGTCAATCCGCGGGTCAGTGCGATGATCGTGCCGGGCTCCGGTCTGGTCAAGGAACAGGCCGAGGCCGAAGGCCTCGACAAGATCTTTGTCGCCGCCGGGTTTGACTGGCGCGAGCCGGGCTGCTCGATGTGCCTTGCCATGAACGACGACCGGCTGAAGCCGCATGAACGCTGCGCCTCGACCTCGAACCGCAATTTCGAAGGGCGCCAGGGCTTCAAGGGCCGCACTCATCTGGTGTCGCCGGCAATGGCGGCGGCGGCGGCGATTGCCGGCCATTTCGTCGACATCCGCGAGTGGAAATAGCGCAGGGCGCGCGCAGTCGGATGTGAGGTGCCCGAGCCGCAATGCGGTTCGGGCATTCTTCAGCCGGGCCGTCTGACGAATTCGTGAAATCCCTCACGGCGGCCGGGTTGATCCTTTGCGACGACCAGCGCCAGTTGGCGCTCGTCGAAGAGCTTGAACCATTCGTCCCATTCGACCAGTTCGTAGCCGCCGGCATTGACCGGGCGTTCGGCCTCATCCTGGTCCTGATAGGCATGCTGGCCGAAGACCAGCCTCAGCATGGGCTGCGTTCCGGCTTCCGGCGACACGTCGACGATCGCCGGAAAGCCTGCGCGCGCCGCGGCCCATGAGCGAATTGCATCGTGATCGGTCAGCATGATCGTGTCGGCCATCGGAGTGTCTCCTGGTTGCCGTCGTGAAACGCCGCTCGCCGTTCGCGGTTCCGCCCAGCGGCTTTGTCGACGCATTGGTCGTATATTCGCTTTCGCTTAACCGCTTGTTTGGGCTTCAGCTCTAAGGTCCTCCAAGGGGAAGCGAGGGGAACTCACAGCGCTTGGACACCGGCCTGCTCATAGCGCTGCTCAATCCAGGCATCGCGCTCACACTCGGCGCGGCATTTCTCGTGCTGTGGTTCTATCAGCGCCACCGTCCCTATCTGGCCGTGCTGGCGGCGGGCTACTCGACCTCGGCCGCAGGCTTCCTGCTCCAGTATTTCACGTTGCCGGTCGGTATGGCGCCCACCAAGCTCATCTCGATCCTGTGCTTCACCTTTGCCACCTGCTGTCTCGCCGGCGCGGTCATTGCGCGCTATGGGCGGCGTGTGCCTTACCCGGCGGTCGGCATTCTGGCCTGCGGCGGCCTGGCCGCGTTCTCATGGTTTCTTTTTGCCCGGCCGGATCTCACCTGGCGCATCCTTGCCATCAATTTCAGCTTCGGCGGCATCAGCCTGGTTGTCGCCGCCGAGTTGCGCGTGGTGCGCAACAACGGCCCGACAGAAATGATCCTGTTCGTGCTGTCGCTGCTTTCCGGCCTGAACTTCCTGGTGCGGACCCTTGCCGTCGTCATCGCGCATGGGCCGTTCACCAGCTATGAAGGGCTTTACACCTCGTCTTACTGGACGACGGCGCTGCTGTCGCACGCACTGCTGTCGCTGCTTATTGCGCTTTGCCTGTTCGGCGCCGCGGCGCTCGATGTGATGAAGGCCCTGAAGACCGAAACCCTGACAGACCCGCTGTCGGGCCTGCTCAACCGCCGCGGTTTCGAGGAGCGTGCCACGCTGGTCCTGCAGCACTGTGCCACGGCGCGGTTGCCGGTTGCGCTGGTGCTGGCCGATCTCGATCATTTCAAGGCACTCAACGATCAGCATGGCCACGCAGCCGGGGATCGCGTCATCGCCGACTTCGCTGCCAAGCTTCTATCGGCTGCAGGCACGGGCGGCGTTGCCGGCCGCATCGGCGGCGAAGAGTTCGCCGTGCTGTTGCCGCTCAGCGACCTCGGCGCGGCAAGACTGTTTGCCGAAGCCATTCGCACGCTCTATTCGGCGGGCAGAATCGACGGGCTTCCGCCCGACACAAGAGTGACCGCGAGCTTCGGCGTGGCCGCCCGCACCAGCGACGAAGCGCTGGACCCGCTGATGCGTCGCGCCGACGAAGCGCTCTATAAAGCCAAAAGGAGTGGCCGCGACAGCGTATGCCTGTCCTATCAGCGGCCTGAAACGGTCGTCCTTCCCAATCGGACCAGTGCCGGCTGAGCGTCAGCGGCGGCTTCGAATTAACGTCTTTTTCGCGCGTCGGTGATTTGCTGTTCGGGGGGAGTGCCAAAACGCCATGGGCAGCGCTAGTTTTATCCTGGTGATCAACCTGTTCGTCGCCGGGCTGCTGGCGGCGGCGTTCATGACGATAGCGGTCTATGACGCCGGACGTGTATCGGCGCGCTGGCTGGCGTTCGGCTATGCGCTAGGCATGGCCTATTTCGCGATTGAGTTCAGCATCCCTGCCTTCGACAATGCGCGCCCCGTGGTTGTCGCCGCCTTTGCCGCTTTCCTTGGCGCTACCGTCGCCTTCAATGGCGGGCTTGCCCTTAAATACGGCGTCACGCCGCCTTGGCCTCCGATGCTATTGTTCCTGGTCTTCGCCACCGTGGCGGTCTACTTCGTGCAGGACCTGCCACGTCAGTCCTTTGTGCGAATGGCAGCCTACCAGCTTCCCTATGCGGCCATGCAATTCACCGGGCTGGCGATCGTCTTGTCGTCCAGGCAAAGACGCGAGCGGCTCGACTATATGCTGATGGCTGTCCTGGCGGCCAGCACCTTGCAATTCGCCAGCAAACCCTTCATCGCCCATGCGCTCGGCGGCTGGGGTGCCAATCCGCAATCTTATGCGCAGACCAGCTACGCCTTGGTGTCGCAGTCGATCGGCACCGTGTTCGGCCTGGCGCTTGCGCTGGTGACATTGGCTATCCTGGTCCGCGACGTGCTCGCCGAAGCGACATCGAAGTCGGAAACCGATACGCTTTCGCGGCTGCTCAACCGTGGCGGCTTCGAGCGCCATGCCGAGATCGCACTGCGCGACGCCATGCGGCGGGCCGCTCCAGCGGCACTGGTCATTGCCGATCTCGACCATTTCAAGCGCATCAACGATACTTACGGCCACGCGTCCGGCGATCGGGTCATCGAGACCTTTGCCGGTTTTCTCCGCGATGCAGCGGCCGACCATTACGTCGCCGGCCGTATCGGCGGCGAAGAATTCGCTATTTTCCTGCCGGGGACCAATCTAGCCGCCGCCCGGCTCTTTGCCGAGGGCACGCGTAGCGCCTTCGGTGCCACGCCGATCGACTGCCTGCCGGCGGATCATCGCTGCAGCGCCAGCTTCGGCGTTGCCGAGCTTGGTCCGGGCGAAAGCTTTTCCGACCTGCTGCGGCGCGCCGACAAAGCGCTCTATCAGGCGAAGGGCAGCGGCCGCGATTGCGTGCGTGTCTCGGTGGGGTCGGCTGTTGCCCTGCCGGCGCCGTCGACAAAGGGCGGCGTGGCCGTCAGCGGCAGGGGCTGAGCTCCGGCATTTCGCCGTCGGAGAGGCCGTACATATAGCTGCGGCCCTTGACGAAAACCGGCGGCCTGTAGCAGTCGCCGCCGCGGACATCGTCCGATTCATTTTCGTAGATCACGTCGGGCTGGCCGGCGCTGGTGTAGTCGGATAATTCCTTGGCCAGCTTGCCCTCGCCAACGAGGATACGCTTGTAGCCGGCGGCGCTGTCGATGACGAGATTGCCGAAGGAATCGGCATAGACGCGGTCGTGATGGCGCGTCCCGGCGGATGCCGGTGCGGCGATGCCGAGGGCGAGCGCCGCCACAAGGAACCAGGGAAGGCGCGATCCTGCTGAATTCGAATGCATGGCGTGCTGCTCCTTTGCTGAGAGGCAAGCCTCCTCGAATCAGAAATTAACCTTTTATTAACCTTTGTTAAGAGGGCAACCGCAGCCGGGGCGAGGTCTCGGAAAACATGGTTAATTTCGAGCACCCACCGGCCATCATTCGGCCATGCCGTGTTCCCACCATCGCCGGCATCGAGCGCGACTCAAAAAGCATGAAAATCCGGGGGCTTGCCGGAGCATCGCGGCGGGTTCGATGCGCGGGAGAAAAGCAGCATGAGATTACGCCGCACGTTTCGGATGGCGCTGGCCATTCCGCCGCTGCTAGCCGCCGCCGCCTGCGCGCCGCAGACCAGCGCGCCCAAGCTCGGTAATACGCCCGCCGCTTCCGTGTCGCTTGCTCCCGCCGCTAGCGAACCGGCGGCACGGCAGCCGCGCACCGCAACCTACAAATGCGCCGACGGTAGCGTGATGACCATCGAGAACCTCGGCACGTCGGTGCGCGTGCTCGGCCCCGACGGCACCAGCGCCGAGCTGCCGGCCTCACCGGCCAATCAGACAAGCCGCTACGGCGAGGCGCATGACGCAATCGTGATCGATGGGCGTGATGCGCTGGTGATGAAGGGCGGTGCATCACCGCTGGCCTGCAAGCGCTGATCCGCCCCTTGCGCCAGCCATATTTTCGCAGTGCAGCGACATTGTGCCGGCTCAAGGCCACAGCCCTAATCGATTGAAGCTGAAAGCCTCGCTTTCGTCAGACTAAATTACGTTTTCGAAACGATTTTCCGGCTTTGACGCGGTGCAAAAAGAGCATTAGAAACCGGCTGTCCGAAGTCGCAACCGGAAGCGGCAATGCCGCATTTCCACCTGAGGCTCCAGAGACGCCGAACTGGGGGAGCCATGAGCAAATCACCAGCCACCCGCGAATTTGCCAGACGCGAACGGCCGCTTTCGCCGCACCTGACCGTCTATCGGCCGCCGATCACCATGACGATGTCGATCGTCCACCGGATCACCGGCGGAGCGCTCTATTTCGGCACGCTGCTGGTCGCGCTGTGGTTGATGGCGGCGGCGAGCTCGGAAGCGACCTTCAATGCCGTCAACTGGGCCTTCGGCTCGTGGCTGGGACGGCTGGTGCTGTTCGGCTACAGCTGGGCGCTGATGCACCACATGCTGGGCGGTGTCCGCCATCTGATCTGGGACACTGGGGCAGGGCTGGAAAAGCATACCGCCTCGAGGATCGCCTGGGCGACGCTGGCCGGCTCGGTCACGCTGACGCTGCTGATCTGGATCGCCGGCTACATGGCGCGGGGAGCCTGACATGAACGGCAAGAACACCGACATGCGCACGCCGCTGGCCAAGGTCCGCGGCCTCGGTTCCGCCCGCGAGGGCACCGGCCATTTCTGGCGCCAGCGGCTGACGGCGATTTCCAATATCCCGTTGGTCCTGTTCTTCGTCGGCTTCCTGATCGCACTCAATGGCGCCAGCTATCTCGAGGTGCGCGCCGCACTTGCCAATCCGTTCGTGGCACTGGTGCTGGCGCTGGTGCTGTTGTCGGTGCTCTACCACATGCGGCTCGGCATGCAGGCAATCATCGAAGACTATGTGCATGGCGAAGGCGCCAGGCTGGCGCTGCTCGCCCTCAACACATTCTTTCCCGTAGTCGTCGGCGTCGCCTCGGTCTTCGCCCTGCTTAAACTGGCATTTGGAGGCTGAGTTTTGGCCAAGGACGCGAAGAACGCCAACACGGCTTCCGCCTATAGCTATGTCGACCACAAATTCGACGTCGTGGTCGTCGGCGCCGGCGGCGCCGGCCTGCGCGCCACGCTCGGCATGGCCGAGCAGGGCCTGCGCACCGCCTGCATCACCAAGGTGTTCCCGACGCGCTCGCACACGGTGGCGGCGCAGGGCGGCATTGCCGCCTCGCTCGCCAATATGGGGCCAGACAACTGGCAGTGGCATCTCTTCGACACGGTCAAGGGCTCGGATTGGCTGGGCGACACCGACGCGCAGGAATACATGGTGCGCGAAGCGCCGGCGGCGGTCTACGAGCTCGAGCACTACGGCGTTCCCTTCAGCCGCACCGAGGACGGGAAAATCTACCAGCGGCCGTTCGGCGGCATGATGATGAATTTCGGCGAGGGGCCGCCAGTGCAGCGCACCTGTGCGGCCGCCGACCGCACCGGCCACGCCATGCTGCACACGCTCTACGGCCAGTCGCTGAAGCACAATGCGCAGTTCTTCATCGAGTATTTTGCCCTCGACCTGATCATGGAGCCGGACGGAACCTGCACCGGCGTCGTCGCCTGGAACCTCGACGACGGCACCATCCACCGCTTTTCGGCCAAGATGGTGGTGCTGGCGACAGGCGGCTATGGCCGCGCCTATTTCTCGGCCACTTCGGCGCACACCTGCACCGGCGATGGCGGCGGCATGGCCGCACGCGCAGGCCTGCCGCTGCAGGACATGGAGTTCGTGCAGTTCCACCCGACCGGCATCTACGGCGCCGGCTGCCTGATCACCGAGGGCGCGCGCGGCGAGGGCGGCTATCTCGTCAATTCCGAGGGCGAGCGCTTCATGGAGCGCTACGCGCCGTCGGCCAAGGACCTTGCTTCCCGAGACGTGGTCTCGCGCTGTATGACGCTGGAGATCCGCGAGGGCCGCGGCGTCGGCCCGAAGAAGGATCACATCTTCCTGCATCTCGACCATCTCGACCCGGCCGTTCTGCACGAGAGGCTTCCCGGTATTTCGGAATCGGCAAAGATCTTTGCCGGCGTCGACCTGACCAAGGAACCGATCCCGGTGCTGCCGACGGTCCACTACAATATGGGCGGCGTGCCGACCAATTACTGGGGTGAGGTGCTGAACCCGACGGCGTCGAATCCGGACCAGGTGTCACCCGGGCTGATGGCGGTCGGCGAGGCCGGCTGCGCCTCGGTGCACGGCGCCAACCGGCTGGGCTCCAACTCGCTGATCGACCTGGTGGTGTTCGGCCGTGCGGCGGCGATCCGGGCCGGCCAGGTGATCGACCGCACATCGGCGATTCCCTCGCCCAACGAAGCCGCCGTCGAAAAGATCATGGACCGCTTCGACCGGCTGCGTCACGCCAACGGCTCGACGCCGACAGCGGTTTTGCGCGAGAAGATGCAGAAGGCTATGCAGGAGGACGCAGCGGTGTTCCGCACCCAGGAATCGCTGGAAAGCGGCTGCAAGCGCATTTCGCAGCTTTGGGGCGAGCTCAAGGACGTAAAAGTGTTCGATCGCTCGATGATCTGGAACTCC
Source organism: Mesorhizobium sp. M0119 (assembly GCF_040322615.1). Taxonomy (NCBI): domain Bacteria; kingdom Pseudomonadati; phylum Pseudomonadota; class Alphaproteobacteria; order Hyphomicrobiales; family Phyllobacteriaceae; genus Mesorhizobium; species Mesorhizobium sp. M0119. Next base: position 23,592 of record NZ_JAMYTU010000030.1, on the reverse strand, counting down.
GATCTGGTCGAGACGCTGGAGCTGGAAAACCTGATGGCCAACGCCATCACCACCGTCTACGGCGCCGAGGCGCGCAAGGAAAGCCGCGGCGCGCACGCGCGGGAGGACTTTTCGGCCCGCGACGACGCGAACTGGCGCAAGCATACGCTGGCCCGGCTCAACGAGGACGGCGAGGTGGCGCTCACCTACCGGCCGGTGCACACCGAGACGCTGCTCAAGGAGGCAGACGGCGGCATCAACCCGGCCAAGATCGCGCCAAAGGCCAGGGTGTATTGATGGGTGAGCAGTTGCCCAGCGGCGCCCCCATTTACAGGCACAAGGCCGACGATGCCGGTGATTGGCATGCGCCTCTTTACGCTGGTCGGTACATCGAAGAGATCGAGCCGTTTCTGGGAGGCTTCCTGGGTCAGCAAGCCGGGGTATTCCACGAGATATTGTCGGATAAGATTCATCTCGATATCTTGATTTTTCCTCCGAACGACAAACGCAACAACTGGACTTTCATTACCAGCGGCATGAGCGATCTGCCGATGAATGTTCCCGAGGGCCTTCACCCGCGATCTGACTTCGAGTTCGCCGAACTGTTCATCGTGCTGCCAGCCGATTGGTTTAAAGCATCCGAAGATGGCATGGTTCCGGAAGACCAGCTGAAGGAGGAGGCGAAATATTGGCCGATCGGCCTTCTCAAGTTCCTGGCTCGTCTGCCGCATGAGTATGGCTCATGGGTTTGGGCGTCGCATACATTCGTGTCGGCAGAGCCGCCGGAACCGTACCATTCCAGCACCAGGCTTTGCGCGTCTTTGCTAGTTGACGCAAACATCTGCTGGATTTCCGGATCGAACACCCTTCGGACAAAGGACGGCAACAAGATCAACTTCTTTTGCATCCTGCCGCTCTACGCGGACGAACTTACGATTGCTCTGAACAAGGGAGTGGATTCGCTTGCTCCGCTTCTTGATCGCGCTGGTGTGAACGAAGTCATTGCGCCAAATCGTTCTAGCGTCGTTCCGCGCAAGAGATTTCTCGGGCGTTTCTAGAGGTCCCCAATGGTCGAACTCACGCTTCCCAAGAACTCGCAGATCAGGCAGGGCAAAACCTGGCCGAAGCCGGAGGGTGCGACCAATCTGCGCGAATACCGCATCTACCGCTGGTCGCCGGACGATGACGAGAACCCGCGCATGGATACGTATTTCGTCGACACGGACGATTGCGGGCCGATGGTGCTCGACGCGCTGCTCTGGATCAAGAACAAGATCGATCCGACGCTGACGCTGCGGCGCTCCTGCCGCGAAGGCATTTGCGGCTCCTGCGCCATGAACATCGATGGGTCGAACACGCTCGCCTGCACCAAGGGCTGCGACGACATTTCCGGCGCGATCAAGGTCTATCCGCTGCCGCACATGGCCGTGGTCAAGGACCTAGTGCCCGACCTCACCAATTTCTACGCCCAGCACGCCTCGATCGAGCCGTGGCTGAAGACGGTGTCGCCCGAGCCGGCCAAGGAATGGCTGCAGAGCCATGAGGACCGCGAAAAGCTCGACGGGCTCTACGAGTGCATACTGTGCGCCTGCTGCTCGACCTCCTGCCCGAGCTACTGGTGGAACGGCGAGCGCTATCTCGGTCCGGCGACGCTGCTGCAGGCCTATCGCTGGCTGATCGATTCCAGGGACGAGGCGACGGGCGAGCGGCTCGACAATCTCGAAGACCCGTTCCGGCTCTATCGCTGCCACACCATCATGAACTGCGCCCAGACCTGCCCCAAGGGGCTCAACCCGGCCAAGGCGATCGCCGAGATCAAGAAGATGATGGTGGAGCGGCGGGTTTAGGCGGCGGGCGGGTTGCAGCCGAATGTCTCGTAGGTAGCGATCCTTCGCGCCCCCCTCTGTCCTGCCGGACATCTCCCCCACAAGTGGGGAGATTGGCGGTCATTTGCGGCTTTCGCCAATCTTTGAGGTTGAAGGATGAGGCGGTGTCCCCGAAGCTGCCGATCTCCCCCCAAGTGGGGGAGATGTCCGGCAGGACAGAGGGGGGCGCTGTCCCGCCAGCCTTAGAAAGGATTGCCCAATGAGCGATGACCTTCCCATCCTCTCCCCCGTCGAGGCGCGCGTGCTCGGTTGCCTGATCGAGAAGAAGGAGCTGACGCCGGACGTCTATCCGCTGACGCTCAATGCGGCACTTGCGGCGGCCAACCAGAAGACGGCGCGCGAGCCGGTGATGTCGGTCGAACTCGCTGAGGTCAGAAGAGCGCTTGGCCAGCTCGAGCAGAAGGGCCTCGTCAGGCAGGTGTTCGCGTCGCGCGTCGAGCGCTACGAGCATGTCGTGGCGCAGCGCTTTTCCCTGACCTCGGCGCAGATCGCGCTGCTCGGCCTGTTGCTGCTGCGCGGCCCGCAGACGGCCTATGAATTGCTGGCACGAAGCGAGCGCATGGCGCGGCTGCCGTCGATCGACGAGCTTCGCGGCAGCCTCGATCTGCTGATCGGCCGCCGGCCACCGCTGGTGCAGCAGATCGATCGCGGCCCAGGCCAGCGCGAGGATCGCTATGTCCATCTGCTCAGCGGGCCGCCGCAGCTGTCGGCTGCCGCGGCGCCCCTGCAATCGTCCTCGCCGGCCTCGGATCTTGAAATACGCGTGCAGGCCCTTGAGGAAGAAATTGCCGAGCTGCGCGCCCGCCTCGACGCGCTGACCGGCGACGGCACTACATAGTCACTCGAATGCCGGCGGGACAGCGCCCCCCTCTGTCCTGCCGGACATCTCCCCCTCAAGGGGGGAGATTGCGCTGTCATCTCCACTTTCGCCAATCACCAAGGTTGAAGGACGAGAGCCGTCGCCAAAACTGCCAATCTCCCCACTTGAGGGGGAGATGCCCGGCAGGGCAGAGGGGGGCGCGAAGGATCGCCGACGTTCGTTTGGCGGCTCACCCGAGCCTGGCGTCGAGCGATACTTTGATGGCGCCGAGCGCTTTCGAGACCGGGCATTCGGCCTTGGCCTTCTCGGCCAATTCCTTGAACTTGGTGGCATCGATGCCCGGTACCTTGCCGACCAGCGTGATCGCGCTGCCGGTGATGCCGGTGCCGGGGACCAGCGTTACCACGGCCTTGGCGTCGAGCTCGGCGGCCGGAGTGCCGTTCTCGGCGAGGAAATGCGAAAGCTGCATGGCGTAGCAGCCGGCATGGGCGGCGGCGATCAGCTCTTCCGGGTTGGTGCCGGATTTGCCGCTCTCGTCCTCGAAACGCATCTTGGCCGAATAGGGCGTGCCCTTCAGCACCCCGCTCTGGGTTTCGAGTGTGCCTTTGCCTTCCTTGAAACTGCCTTTCCAAACGGCGTTGGCGGTGCGGTCCATCAATTCCTCCTTGATTGTCGTGGCTGAGCCCGTGATCGGCATCCAGTCGACTATAGCGCGCGCGGGAGCGAAGGCCACCCGCGCTTTCGTATTGGCGGCCGCGTGACACATCATGGTCAGGCAAAAAAATCGCTCGGGAAAAAATCGCGAAAAAATATGCGTGCAAAAATGTCGGCTTCCATCTGTCCGGGCCGTCCTGGGGGCGGCCATGGAATTGGTGGCTGGATGGAGGACCACATGAACAATCTGTTTTCGGCTCACCGGACAAGCACCAGCCACAGGGCCGGTGAACAACAAGCCGACTGGTCGAGCGTGCCGCCTTCCGGCTTCGGCCGGCTGCTTGCGGCGATTGCCATTATCGGGATTGCGGTGTCCTTTCTGGATTATGCAGTGGCCAAAGGCCCAGCCAATGTTTCCGTAGCCTCGTCCGACGGTCCAACCCAGGAATGGAGGTAAAGATGAAATACGTTTGCCTGGTCTACGGTGAAGAAAAAGATCTCTACGCAATGACGCCTGCGAGACTGGCCAAGCTCGACGCCGATTCGCTGGCCTATGACAGGTCGGTAGCGCAAAGCGGCCGGCTGATCATCGCGCAGGCGCTGCAATCGGTGCAGACGTCGAAGACCGTGCGCCGGCGTCAGGGCAAGCGGCTGGTCACCGACGGCCCCTTCGCCGAAACCAAGGAGCAGTTGCTCGGCTTCCTGATGATCGAAGCCGGGGATATCGACGAGGCACTGGAGATCGCCGGCGGCATTCCGCTGGCCGAAATCGGCACGATCGAGGTGCGGGCGATCTACAACGTGCCGGGGTCATGAAGGTGTCTCGGCAGTTGGCGGCCAACGGCGCGCGCGGACCGTCGTTTTCTTGGTTGCACGCAACTTTTGCGTGTTGAAGCGAAGCAATACTTCTCCTATCGTCGCCTGAGATTGGGGGATCTTGGGGCATGCATATATTGATTGCTGCGATCGGCCTGCTGGGGGCAGCGGCGTTCTGGTGGTATCGGATGAAGGCCATGAACGACGCGGCGCGTGAGGTCGCGGACGTCGTCGGGCGTGTGCAAGGGAACATCCGGCGCAAGAAACTGCGCAAGCAGGCGGCGCTCTCGCCGCTGACGGCGATCGACGATCCGGTCGTGGCCGCCGCGACGCTGATCACCGCGATCATTTCGGAACACGGCCCTGTTCTGCCGCAACGCGAAGCTGCCATTCGATCGGTGATCTCGGAGATTGCCGACAAAAAGCAGACCGATGAAGCGGTGATCTACGCCAAATGGGCGGCATCGCAAATCGACGACGCCACGGTCGTCATCGACAAGCTGGCGCCGTTCCTGCGCGAACGGCTCGACGCGGCCGAAAGGAGCGATCTGCTGCAGATGGTCAGCCGGGCGGCGGAAGCCGACGGGCAAAGCCTGCAGATTTCCGACCAGCGAATGCTGCGGCTGCGCCAGAAGCTGGGCTTCGAGGTCAACTAAGCCAATGCAGTCCACCTTTGAATGAAAGAGAGCCGTACCTACATCAAGACCAGTACGTCAAAGATCCAGGGTGCAAATGGAAGCAGTGGCCTATGTGGTGGCGCAAGTAGCTGATCTGATCGGCGTGCTCTTTGAAGACCGGTTGAGGAAATCCAGAGCCGGGCGGTTCATGTTCGGCATCCTGATTGCTGTTGTGGTTTTCTACTACCTTTTGTGGGCGCTAGATCGCCTCGCCTTTCAATAGTTTCGGCGTGTCACCGGACAGGCCTGACGCCTGGCGGATGAAGAACCCCTTCAGGCGCGGCATGCGTTCGACAAGGCCGAGGCCGACGTCGCGCAAAGTGCGCAGCGGGCCGAAATCGTTGGAAAACATCCGGTTCAGCACATCGGTGGTGATGCCCATCTGCACCGTGTCGAAACGCCGCCATTGCTGGTAGCGCTCGAGCACGTCGAGCGCGCCGATGTCCTGGCCAAGCCGGTCGGCCTCGACCACCACTTCGGCCAGCGCCGCCACGTCCTTGAAGCCGAGATTGAGACCCTGGCCGGCGATCGGGTGGATGCCGTGGGCGGCGTCGCCGGCCAAGGCGATGCGCGGCGCGACGAAGGCGCGCGCAATGATCAGCCCGAGCGGCCAGGCACGCGGCTTGTCGGCGATATGGATTTCGCCGAGTTTCAGGCCAAAGCGGTGCTCGAGCTCATATTCCAGGACCAGGGTGTCGCCACTGACCAGTTTTTCGGCATCCTGCGACCGTTCGACCCAGACGATCGACGAGCGGTTGGTGCCGTCCTTGCCCGGCTTGAGTGGCAGCGTGGCAAACGGGCCTGCGGGAAGGAAATGCTCTTCGGCGCGGCCGTTGTGCGGCCGCTCATGCGCCACCGTGCAGACGATGCCGGACTGGCCATACTCCCATTTCACCGTCTTGATGCCGGCCATGTCGCGCAGCTTCGAATTGACGCCGTCGGCGGCAACCAGCAGCCGCGCCTTCAGCGTCGCGCCGTCGGCAAGATGCACGGTGGTGCCGGCACCGTTGGTATCGAAGGCGCTGACCGCCACGCCTTCGATGATGCCGATGCCGAGTTGTTCGGCACGCCGGCGCAAGGCGCCGTTCAAATCCTTGTTCGCGACCATATGCGCGAAGGGTTCGCCGGGCGCGACCTCGCCGTCGAAGGTGAGGAACACGGGGCGGACCGGATCGGATGTGCGCGAATCTGTGACGATCATTTCGGTGATCGCCTGCGCCTCCGGCGCGATCTCGTTCCAGACGCCGAGCTGGTCGAGCATGCGGCACGCGGCGGCGGCAATCGCCGAGGCGCGGCCGTCCTTCCGCCAGACGCCGGCCGGTGCGGCATCTACGACGGCGACCGCAAGGCTCGGCCGCGCCTGCTTCAGCGACACGGCGACGGCCAAGCCGACATAACCGGCGCCGGCGACCAGAACGTCGAGCGAATTCTTGCTGTCGACCATGGCAATTCCTTTCGCAGCCTGACTGTCGCCGGGCATTCCGCCCTTGACTGCCCGCTGTTCCTGTCGGAAACCGCCATGGTAATTTTGCGGCGAGGTCAAGATGACGGCAGCCATGGACGAGCTTCTCGGCATTCTCGACCTCGAGCAGCTGGAACACAACCTGTATCGTGGTCGCAGCCCCAAGCTCGACTGGCAGCGCATCTTCGGCGGCCAGACCATCGCCCAGGCGCTGGTCGCCGCGCAGCGAACGGTCGAGCCCGAGCGCCACGTGCATTCGCTGCATGGCTATTTCATGCGGCCGGGCGACACCAAGGTGCCGATCATCTACGAGGTCGACCGCATCCGCGACGGCGGCTCCTTTACTACGCGCCGCGTCGTGGCGATCCAGCACGGCCAGGCGATCTTTTCGCTGGAAGCCTCGTTCCAGCAGGATGAGGTCGGCCTGGAACATCAGGTGCCGATGCCGCAGGACGTGCCGGCGCCCGACACATTGCTGTCGCAGCGCGAATTGCTGGGCAAGTTCGGCGAAGCTGTGCCCGACGGCATCAAGCGCTATTGGGAGCGCGACCGGCCGATCGAGATGAAGCCGGTGATGCTGAAGCATTATACCAGCCGGGAAAAGCTCGAGCCGAAGCAGAACATCTGGATCCGCACCACCGGCCCGGTGCCGGCCGACCGCGCCACGCAGGCGGCCGTGCTCGCTTACCTCTCCGACATGACGCTGCTCGACACCTCGACCTTTGCCCATGGCCGCGCCATTTTCGATCGTGATATCCAGGCGGCGAGCCTCGACCACGCCATGTGGTTCCATCGCAGCCATCCGCTCGACGACTGGATGCTGTACACGCAAGACAGCCCGTCGACGCAAGGATCGCGAGGCTTTACCCGCGGCTCGCTATTTGCCCGCGACGGCACGTTGATCGCCTCGGTTGCCCAAGAAGGACTCATCCGGCTGAAGCGGCCGCCTGCGGAGTAGGCATTTTTCGAAATTTGCCTATTTTTTAATCATATGCACTGCCGCGCCTGTGAACAGGCAGTCGGCAAACCTTCCCGATTTCGTTGTTTAACAATAGCTTAACACCCTGCTTCGGCAATTGGCACGGAGCTTGAATCCTAGCGGGCACTCTCCGGCTCTCATGGGGATCGGCGAAGTCGTGCAAACGCGGGGACCCGCAACAGCAAAGGGTGAAACCTTATGAAGATCGTGATGGCAATCATAAAGCCGTTCAAGCTCGACGAGGTGCGCGAGGCGCTCACCGCAGTCGGCATCCAGGGCCTGACCGTCACCGAAGTAAAAGGCTACGGACGTCAGAAGGGGCACACGGAAATCTATCGCGGGGCGGAATACGCGGTCAGCTTCCTGCCGAAGATCAAGATCGAAGTCGCGGTCGCTGTCGACATGGTCGACAAGGCCGTCGACGCCATCACCGCGGCGGCCAAGACCGGCCAGATCGGCGACGGCAAGATCTTCGTTTTCGGCATCGACCAGGCAGTGCGCATTCGCACCGGCGAAACAGACACCGACGCGCTTTGAGCTGCGGATACGTATTCCAATGGAGAGTTCAATGAATATTCCTTCCACCTTGAAGATAACGGGACGCGCGGCCGTTTTGGGCTCGCTCGCTCTCGCTGCACTGGGCACGGTTGCTGCGTTCGCGCAGGAAGCGGCTCCGGCAGCACCGGCTGCCCCTGCGCCCGCGCTCGACACCGGCAACACCGCCTGGATGCTGACCTCGACGGCGCTGGTGCTGATGATGACCATACCGGGCCTGGCGCTGTTTTATGGCGGCATGGTGCGCAAGAAGAACGTGCTCGCCACGATCATGCAGAGCTTTGCCATCACCTGCCTGGTGACGGTGCTGTGGTTCATGTTCGGCTATTCGCTGGCCTTCTCGGATGGCGGCGGCATGAATGCCTATCTCGGCGGCTTCTCGAAGTTCTTCCACAACGGCATCACCACCTCGTCGCTGTGGCTGCCGGGGGTGGCGAACATCCCTGAGTTCGTCTTCTCGATGTTCCAGATGACCTTCGCCATCATTACTCCGGCGCTGATTGCCGGGGCCTTCGCCGAACGCATGAAGTTCTCGGCGCTGCTCATCTTCATGGGAGCGTGGCTGCTGGTGGTCTATGCCCCGATCGCGCACTGGGTGTGGGGCGGCGGCTTCCTCGGCACAGCCGGCGTTCTCGATTTCGCCGGCGGCACGGTCGTTCACATCAATGCCGGTGTTGCCGGCCTGGTCTGCGCGCTGGTTCTCGGCAAGCGTGAAGGCTACGGCACCACCAACATGGCGCCGCACAACCTCGTCTACTCCGTCATCGGCGCTTCGCTGCTGTGGGTCGGCTGGTTCGGCTTCAACGCCGGCTCGGAACTGGCCGCCGACGGCCTTGCCGGTGCTGCGATGCTGAACACCCAGGTTGCCGCTGCCGCTGCGGCGCTCGCCTGGATGTTCGCCGAATGGATCGTCGCCAAGAAGCCGAGCATTCTCGGCATCATCTCGGGCGCCGTCGCCGGCCTGGTTGCGGTGACACCGGCTTCCGGCTTCGTCAATCCGACCGGCGCCTTCATCGTCGGCATCGTCGCCGGCGTGCTGTGCTACGTCTCGGCCGTCAAGCTCAAGCACGCGTTCGGCTATGACGACTCGCTCGATGCATTCGGTGTGCACGGCATCGGCGGCATCATCGGCGCATTGCTCACCGGCGTGCTCGCCGATCCGGCCATCAACAGCCTCGGCTCGGGTGCTTCTGTCGGCAAGCAGCTCTACGGTATCGTCTTCACCATCCTGTGGACGGCGATCGCGAGCTTCGTGATCCTCTACATCGTCAAGGCGCTGGTCGGCCTGCGTCCTTCCACCCAGGAAGAGGTCGAAGGGCTCGACATCAGCCAGCACGGCGAAGTGGTGCCGTAAGGTTTATTGGCTGGCACCGGCGTTTTGCCGGTGCCGGGAATATCCCGTCGTGATGCTCCCGAAAGGGCTCACGCTTTGAGGCCCGGAAGATCTCCGGGCCTCTTTTTTGTGTGCAGGCGGCCGTTATGGCTCGATCACAATCGCTTGATCAAGGTGCAACGATGCGGCGATGAGCAAGCCGCATGCCGAATTCTGCGCCAATGTGCAGGCGCTCGGCGGCGCCAACTGACAATCCCGATCAGGCTGCAGCCTGATGTTCGTCACCACGATGCAGATAATGGCGGACACGCGTGCCCGGCATTACCGCCGAGCCGGGCGGCATCCAATGCCTGTCGTGGGGTCGACGCCGTGTTCGGCGAGGAAGTCCGGCATGACATCTTGCGCCCGTTCCGGCGACGCAGATTGCCCATGGTTAATGCGCCCTTAACCTTCCCGCCGCTAGTCTCACAGCCGAATCTGCCGTGTTGCGCGTCCGCGCCCGGCCGGGCAACGACAGACGAGGAAGAGCATGCGTTCAGGGGCTTCAGCACCGCTTGCGCTGGCCGATACCGGGCACGGCATCCGGTCGTTCGCGAGGCGCCAGGTCGGGCGGCTGGTTGGTGCCGGGCTGTTTGCTCTGGTTGGCTTCGGCGTCGCCGCCCTTGCCACCTGGAACGTCGCCGATCCGAGCTTTTCGCACGCCACCGACAATATCGTCACCAATGCAATGGGTTATGCCGGCGCCGTCTTTTCCGACATTGCCATGCAGTTCTTCGGACTTGCCGCCGTTGCGGCGCTGGTGCCGGCGGTGATCTGGGGATTTCTGCTGTTTACCGCGCGCGGCGTCGACCGCCTGCCGAAACGGGCGCTGGCCTGGTTCGGGTTTTCGCTGCTTGGCGCCGCAATTGCCGGCTGCGTGGTGCCGCCCAAGACCTGGCCGCTGCCGACCGGCCTCGGCGGCGTGTTCGGCGACATGGTGCTCAACATTCCCGGCCTGGTCATCGGCGGCTATCCGACCGGCCTCGTCGCCAGCGTGCTCGCCGTGCTCCTGGCAGCGCCGGCGCTGTGGGTATTCTTGTATGGCTCGGCGCTGATCTCACGCAAGAACGGCTTCGCCGTCCTCGAACAGCCTGCCGTGCCCGATCCGCAGGACGACCTGCTTTTCGACAATGAAGAGGACGAGGGCGACGAAGGCATATTGGCGCTTGGCGCCATCACCCATTGGTGGCTGTCGTTGCGGGCCTATTTGCGCCGCCGCGCCGCGCGCCGGCGCGAGCGCGACGATTTCGAGCCGGAGATGGAGCCGCGCCCCAGCGCCTGGCGGCGGGCGGCCGAAAGGGTCGAATCGGCCGAGTTCGCCGAGGCGCGGATGAGCCCGGGCGGGCGCGCTCGCGTCGAGCCGGAATTCTTCGCCGCCATGGTCAATGACCGCAGTGCCTCGATCGACCCCGACGATGCCGACGTCTTCGACGATGACGATGACATGGATTTTGCACCGGAGCCCGTGGGCCAACGGCGCAGCGCCCCGACAGCGCAGGTTCAGAATTTCCGATCCGATGCGGCCACGCGCGTCGCAGCGCCGGCACCCCGCCCGGCTCCGGGCGCCCGCGTCCAGCGCGAAGCGCAGACCACACTGATCGGCTCGGAAAGGTTTGAAATGCCGTCGCTGCATTTCCTGTCCGAGCCGAAGAATGTCGTGCGCGATGCCAGCCTGTCCAAGGACGCGCTGGAGCAGAATGCCCGCCTGCTCGAGGGCGTGCTGGAGGATTTCGGCGTCAAGGGCGAGATCATCCATGTGCGTCCCGGCCCGGTCGTCACGCTTTATGAACTGGAGCCGGCGCCCGGCATCAAATCGTCGCGGGTCATCGGCCTTTCCGACGACATCGCCCGCTCGATGAGCGCGATCGCCTGCCGTGTCGCCGTGGTGCCAGGCCGCAACGCCATCGGCATCGAGCTGCCGAACGCCAAACGCGAGACCGTCTATCTCAGGGAGATACTCGCCAGCCGCGATTTCGAAACGACAAAGTCCAAGCTAGCGCTGGCGCTCGGCAAGACCATCAATGGCGAGGCGGTGATCGTCGACATCGCCAAAATGCCGCACGTGCTGGTCGCCGGCACCACCGGCTCGGGCAAGTCCGTCGCCATCAACACCATGATCCTGTCGCTGCTCTACCGGCTGACGCCGCAGGACTGCCGGCTGATCATGATCGATCCAAAGATGCTGGAGCTCTCGGTCTATGACGGCATTCCGCATCTTCTGACGCCGGTGGTCACCGATCCGAAGAAGGCGGTGGTGGCGCTGAAATGGACCGTGCGCGAGATGGAGGATCGCTACCGCAAGATGTCCAAGGTCGGCGTCCGCAATATCGACGGCTTCAATGCGCGCGTGCAGCAGGCCGAGAAAAAAGGCGAAAGGATCTCGCGCACCGTGCAGACCGGCTTCGACCGCCAGACCGGCGAAGCGATCTACGAGACGGAGAACCTCGACCTCGAGCCGATGCCCTACATCGTCGTCATCATCGACGAGATGGCCGATTTGATGATGGTCGCCGGCAAGGACATCGAAGGCGCGGTGCAACGCCTGGCGCAGATGGCGCGCGCCGCCGGCATCCATGTCATCATGGCGACGCAGCGGCCGTCGGTCGACGTCATCACCGGCACCATCAAGGCGAATTTCCCGACCCGTATCTCGTTCCAGGTGACATCGAAGATCGACAGCCGCACCATCCTGGGCGAGCAGGGCGCCGAACAGCTGCTCGGCATGGGCGATATGCTCTACATGGCCGGCGGCGGCCGCATCCAGCGCGTACACGGTCCCTTCGTCTCCGACGACGAGGTGGAGAAGATCGTCGCGCATCTGAAGCTGCAGGGCGTGCCGGAATATCTCGACGCCATCACCGAGGACGACGACAGGGATGACGATGAGCCGACGGGCAAAGGCGGTGGCGGCGGCGACGGCGGCAATTTCGAGGATTCCGACGACCCCTACGACCAGGCGGTCGCGGTGGTGCTGCGCGACGGCAAGGCCTCGACCAGCTACATCCAGCGCCGGCTCGGCATCGGCTACAACCGCGCCGCCTCGATCATCGAGAAGATGGAGAAGGAAGGCATTGTCGGCCCGGCCAATCATGCCGGAAAACGCGAAATCCTGGTGCCGACGGAGGACGACAAGTTCTAGAGCCCGCGCCGGCAACTTTGAACCTTTTGGCGCGTTGCAACGGATGAGCGCCGTGCGGCCCGCCAAACTTAAGCCCAACTGGGGGGCCAGACCAACATAACGAGCAAGCAATCAGATGATGGTGACCGGCATGAAAAACGCAACTTTCGCCCCAAGCAGGGATTTCGCCCCAACCCGCCGGCAGGTGCTCGGCCTCGGCCTTGTCCTGGCCGGTGCGGCGGCCGCCAACCTCGTGCCCGGCTTCCAGCTGCTGGCGTCGGCGCAAGCAGCGGTTCCGGCGACGGCGCAGAAAATCGCCGATCATTTCTCCTCGGTCAAATCGATGAGCGGCGAGTTCGTGCAGTTCGGACCCAAGGGCGAGCAGACCGGCGGCAAGTTCTTTCTGGAACGGCCGGGCAAGATCCGCTTCAATTACGACGGCGCCTCGAATTTCAGGGTGATTTCCGACGGCAAGTCGGTGGTCATCCTCAACAAGAAGCTGCGGACCTCCGATCTCTACCCGCTGTCGAAGACGCCGCTGAAGCTGCTGCTCGACGACAAGATCGATCTCTCGGGCGGACGCGTCAGAAGCGTCAAGGAAGAAAACGATCTCACCACTATCCAGCTTGCCGACAAATCGGTGTTCGGCAATTCGAAGATCACCATGATGTTCGATCCGAAATCCTATGAATTGCGGCAGTGGACCATCACCGATGCGCAAGGCAAGGACACAACGGTGATGATCTTCAACACCAAGGAGGGCGTCAGTTTCGCCCCCGACACCTTCGCCATCGACTATACGGCGAACCGCGAGCTGAATACCAAGACGCGGTAGATTCTCTTCGGGCGTCAGCGCCGCCCCTCACCTGCCTGCCGGCATCCTCTCCCCGTATGGTGACGGGGAGAGGGGCGCTCTCATCGTCGGTTTCGCCAATCACCACCGTCGCAAAAACAGCACCGGCGTTGCGGCCAGCCCCTTCTCCCCGTCACTATACGGGGAGAAGGTGTCGGCAGACGGATGAGGGGCAGCACCGGACTCAACCATGACAGGCTCGGCCAAGCGCCGCCTTGTCTTTGCGGTGCGCGGCTGGCAGTAGTTTCCGCGATTGACTTCCGTCGGAGCCATCCGGCGGATCTTGCGTTGTCCGGAACCCCACATGCCGTTTTCCGTCGCTACCTGGAACATCAACTCCGTTCGGCTGCGCATGCCGATCGTCGAACGCCTGCTGGCCGAGCAGGCGCCGGACGTGCTCTGCCTGCAGGAAACCAAGGTTCCGGATGAATTGTTTCCGGAGAAGGCGTTCCGCAAGCTCGGCTACGAGCACATCGCCTTCCATGGCCAGAAGGGCTATCACGGCGTTGCGACCATAGCGCGCCGTCCGATCGAGATCGTCGAAAAGCGCCGCTTCTGCGACATCGACGACAGCCGGCATCTGTCGGTCACCGTCAACGTCGGCGGCAAGACGATCCTGCTGCATAATTTCTACGTTCCGGCCGGCGGCGACGAGCCCGACCCGGCCGTCAACCGCAAGTTCAAGCACAAGCTCGATTTCGTTGCCGAGATGAACGCCGTCCGCGCCGAGCATGACGAGCATTCCGGCTCGATCCTGGTCGGCGATCTCAACATCGCGCCGCTCGAGCACGATGTCTGGTCGCACAAGCAGCTCCTCAACGTCGTCAGCCATACGCCGGTCGAGACGGAAAATTTCGAGGCGATGCGGCTCTCCGGCGATTGGATCGACCTGATGCGGCTCAATGTGCCGTACGAGGAGAAACTCTACACCTGGTGGAGCTATCGCGCCCAGGATTGGCAGGCCTCAAATCGCGGCCGCCGCCTCGACCATATCTGGTCGTCGCCAAACCTGGTGCCGCATTTTGCCGGCTATGAAATCCTGCGGCCGGCGCGCGGCTGGGAACGGCCCTCGGACCATGTGCCGGTGATCGGGCGTTTCAACCTCGATTAGCTTTGTCTCGCCTTAACAACTCAGCGAAACCTGAAGCTATCCGCGATGTAGTCGGGACGGGCGTTCAGCGTGGCGAAAACGTCCTCCAGGTCAGGCGCCCCCGCCAATATGCCCGACAGGACCAACGTCGTCGCGACGCCGACGCCGTTGCCGCCGGCGATGTCGTGCTCGACGCTATCGCCGACGCAGACCACGCTGTCGCGCTCCGGGTGACCCGCCAGTGCCAGCGCTGCCTCGAATATCTGCGGATTGGGCTTGCCAATGCGCGCCACGCTGCCGCCGAGGCTCTCATAGAGATCGGCGAGCCGGCCGGCGCCGAAGCGAGGGCCGACGGCAGTCAGCATGATCTTGTCGGGATTGGTGCAGAAGCATGGCACCCGCCGCGCCGCCGCCGGACCAAGAAGCCGGCGATAATGGTCGAGGTCGTAACGATCGCCCTCGCTGGCGGAAATCAGCACCAGTTCTGCATCGTCGCCGTCCCTGGCCAGGACGAAGGGCAGGCCGTCGACAGCCGAACGGTCATTGTCGCGGCGGATCAGCAGGCATTTTGTCTGCGGGCGCAGGGCTCCGGAGGCCGCCATTTGGTGGAAGGAGCGCCACGCCACCTCGCCGGAGGAGACAAAGTGGTCCCAGCTTCCCGGTTCGAAGCCGAGCTTCAGCAGGCGGCGCTCATTGGGTTGCGCCCGCTTGCCGGAATTCGAGATCAGCACGATGGTCTTGCCGGCGCGCTTGAGCGCCGACAAGGCTTCGACAGCACCTGGATAGGCGCTGGTGCCGTCGTGCAGCACACCAAACTGGTCGAGCAGGAACACCTGATAGCGGTCGATCAGCGCGGCGATGCCATCGAGGTGTTGAATTGCCTTGGTCGTCATAAAAGCCCCGCTGCGCTTGCGCCCATCAGCGCCAGCCGCGCCGTGCCGGCAGCGGCCTCCTCCGAAAGAGCCGGTACGAGAGCGACGCCAAGCTTGCGCTGCCGGATCGCTGTCCAGGCCGGATTGGCCGCACCGCCGCCGACGCTCCTGACCGATGTCAGCCGGGGTGCGCCGAGTTCGGCAAGCCGGCGATAGCCGAGCGCTTCTATCGCCGCAATACCCTCGAACATCGCTTTCAGATAATCGGCGTCGTCGGCGGGCCGCGGCTCGAGGCGGGGCGGCAGCGCCGGATCGGCTATGGGGAAGCGTTCGCCCGGCGCCGGAAGCGGGTAATAATCGAGGCCGGTCTCGGTTGCCGGGTCGATCTTTTTACTGAGTTCGACAATGCGGGCGACGGGGAAATGCTGGGCCAGCACCTTGCCGCCGGAATTCGAGGCGCCGCCCGCCAGGTAGGTGTCTCCCAGCCTGTGGCTGTAGATGCCGAATTGCGGCGCCGAGATCGGCCGGTCGGAGAGGATCTTGATGGTCAGCGACGAGCCGAGCGCGGTAACGCCGTCGCCCGCGGCACTCGCACCGGTCGCCAGGAACGATGCACAGCCATCGGTGGTGCCGGCGACGACAACCACGTCATGCGGCAGGCCGAACATTTTCGCGGCGCTGGCGGTGAGCGTGCCCGTGACATCGCCCGGCCGCACGACTCGGGGCAGAAGATCCACACGCATGCCGGTCGCCGCGATCCAGTCCGGCCAACGCCGGGCCTCGACGTCGTAGCCGGTTTTCAGGGCGTTGTTCTCGTCGCTGACATCGAAGCGGCCGGAAAACTGTCCGGCGATCCAGTCGGCCTGGTGCAGCACAGTGGCGACGCCGGGCAGGTGCTGGAAAGACAGCGTCTTGGCGAGACCGGACGTCGCCCCGAGTGCAGCGCTCGTTGCCGGTGCCACGCCGGCTATTGCAGTCAGAAGAGTGTCGTCAGCGACCTTGTCGTTGTACATCAGCGGTTCGGCCAGCGGCCGCCCGGCGCCGTCGACCGGCAGCAGCGTGCCCGACGTACCGTCGACGGCGATCGAGCGCACTGCCGCGCGATCGATGCATTTGAGCAGTTCCGCCAACGTCGCGCCGACCGCCTCCCACCATATGGCGGGGTCGCGGCCGTTCAGCCCAAATCGCTCGAGGGCAATAGCGGACTGCGCGGCAATGGAAAAGTCCGGGCGCATGGCGACGGCGCGCGCGCCGGATGTGCCGATGTCAATGCCGATGGCAAGCGGGCCAGTTGATAGCGGGCTTGGCGAACGCGGCATGTCAGCTGCCCCCGGCATTGAGTTTCTGGCGATATTTTTCGGCGTCCCAGTTGATCAGTTCGTCATTCTCCGCCGCTGTCAGATAATTCAGCTTGGCCGCGACATCGACCCGCGCCGTCACGTCGGCGAGGCAGCGCTGCATTGCGTCGGCACCGGCGCCGGCGTCGCCGCGCATCAGCACGCCGAGGCCGGGAAACAGGATCGCCACGGGTGCGGCGCCGCAGCGCTCGATGACGCGCTTCACATCCTCGCCCGGTCTCGCCACGACCGAGCCTTCGCCGAGAAAGATGACGTGGTCGGGGTAGAGGCTGCCACCCGAAGCCATGCGGCAGCTTTCGGGGTCGATCGCCACCGCATGCGCCTCGACGTCGGCCGGCAATCTGTAGTCACTGTCGCCCGCGCGCGCCATCAATGCCGTGGTGTCCGGCTCCGCCATCTGGCGTGGCGGCCGCGCCAAGAGCCGTGTCACGCTCCGCAGCAGCATGTCGGCCTCGGCGACGGTCTCGGCTGCAACGACCAGACCGTGATTGCCGAGGATCAGGACATCCACGCCTGGCCGCAGGCGCTCAGCGATGCCCTGGGCGAGCGGCAGTCCCGGCCGGCGATAGGGAACATACGCCCATTGGTGGCCGTCAAGCCGCCTGGCGGCCTCGGCCTCGCAGTCGGCCTGCACGGCCAGCGAAATGGTCTCGACGCAGTGGACATGCAGAACGATGCGCTGCGGCATCAGCGCATGCACGGTGGTTTCGATCGAGGGGCGCAAGCCGCGCGCGTTGAGGGCGCCGACAGTGAAGGCCTGCGGCTGTTCGGCGGCCGGGTCGCGCCGTTCGATGGCGTCGAGCAATGGCGGGATGCTGACCGGCACCATGATGTCCGCGGTAAGCGCGTCCTTCAGCCAGGTGCCGGAGGCCTTGATCCAGAGCGTGTCGCCGGCTTTCAGCGAGGTGTTGCCGCCGGCGGCCTGGGTCAGATGCGGGTCGCTGCCGATCTCGGCCGAAAGCGACCGCAGCGCTGCCAGTTCCTGCGCATCCGCGCTGATCGTCATCGAAATTCCTCCACAAACCGGCCGCGTGGCCACGGCTTTGGACGTCCCTTGCCGGGACGAAGGCCGACGCTGGTATCGCAGATGCGAGTAAGTTACGTCAACAGTGATGTTATCGCGTCAAATCAGGCTTGCAATCCGAGGCACGTTGAGTAAGTTGCACCAATTGCCGTGCAAAATGGCAATGCCGTGCAAAACGGCTTGGGAGGCAAGCGCATTGGGAGGTAAGGGTTGAGCGACTCCGGCCGCCAGCGTCAGATCGTCGAGCTTTTGCGGGACCGGCCTTTCGCATCGGTGCGCGAGCTGCAGGAGCGGCTTGGCGTGTCGGCGGCGACGGTGCGGCGCGACATCGACAAGATCGACGAGGCCGGCGAAGCGCGCAAGGTCTATGGCGGCATCTCGGCGCTCGATGGCGCTTCGCAAGCCGGCGTCGCCTATGCCAGGCCCTATGACGAGAACCGCGACCTCGCCGTCGAGGCCAAGCGGCAGATCGCCGCCCTCGCCGCCACCATGGTGCGCGACGGCGACGCGGTCATCGTGCATGGCGGCTCGACCTGCTTCCATCTCGGCGTCAAGCTCGCCGACCGCAACATCCGGCTCTACACCAACTCGATGCCGCTCGCGGCCTATCTCAGCGACCACGGCCATTGCAGCCTCACCGTCGCCGGCGGCGAACTGCACCGCGAGCCGGGCATCATCCATTCGCTGACGCAGACAGTGCCGTTCTACGCCTCGAAGTTTTTTCTCGGCGCGCAAGGCATCGGCCAGGAAGGCCTTCTGGAATCGCATCCGCTGCTGGTCCGCTCGATCGTCGAGCTCAGCCTCTGCGCCGACCAGATCGTCGTGCTGGCCGACAGCCGCAAACTCTCGATCCACGCGCGCAACGTGGCGCTGCCGCTGTCGCGGATCGGCACGCTGGTCACCGATGACGGCCTGTCCGACGCCGATGCGCGCATGCTCGAAGATGCCGGCGTCATGGTGCGGATCGCCGCTTCCTCGGGAGGCGCCCAGTGAACATCGCCGTCCTCGATTTCGGCAAGACCAATTCGAAGCTGTTCGTCTTCGGCCAAGACGGACAGATTCTCGACGAGCGCCGCACCCAACCAAGCTGGATCCGCAAAGGCGGCTTCAGCGTGCTCGACGAGCCAGCGCTGCACGACTGGGCGGCTCGCGCCATCGATGACGCCGTCGACAGGCATGGCATTGAAGGGCTGATGGTATCCGGCCATGGCTGCACTTTCGCGCTGGTCGATGACGCCGCGCTGACGCATCCGATCCTCGACTACGAGCAGGAACCGCCAGCCGAAATCGCCGCGCAGATCGACCGCCGCATTCCGGATTTTGCCGAGACCTTCTCACCGCGCCTGCCGCTTGGCTTCAACTACGGCCGCCACATGTTGTGGCTGAAGGAGGTGGAGCCTGGGGCTTTCGCCGCAGCGGAATCGATCCTTGGGTACCCCCAATATTGGAGCTGGCGGTTTGGCGGGCGGCCGGTGTCGGAAGTTTCGTATCTCGGCTGCCATTCGCATCTGTGGGCGCCGCGCAAACGCGATTTCAGCTCGCTGGTCGATGCCGAGGGCTGGCGCGGCCAGATGCCCGCCTTCGAGCGTGCCGGCGCGGTGATCGGCGAGCAGCGCTTCGGCCAGGCCGCGAAGCCGGTCGCCATCCATAATGGCGTCCACGACAGCAATGCCGCGCTCCATGCCTACCGCCGGCAGCAGCTCGGGCCGGTGACCGTGGTCTCGACCGGCACCTGGGTGGTCGTGCTCAATCCGGACTGTCCGCTCGATGCACTCGATGGCGAGCGCGACATGCTGGTCAATGTCGATGTCGACGGCGGCCCGGTGCCGACCATCCGCTTCATGGGCGGCCGCGAATTCGCCACGATTAGCGCCGGCTGGCAGGGCGCAATTGCGCCGTCATTGATACAGCGGGTGATCGACGCCGGCATCATGGCGCTGCCGAGCTTCGCGCCCGGCGGGCCGATGGCACACCGGCGCGGCGAGCTGGTCGGGCGCACGCCCAACCCCGACGAACGCGCGGCCATGGCGCTGCTCTATGTCGCGCTCATGCTCGATCTGTGCCTCGAGCTGATCCATTCGGACAATACGGTGATCGTCGACGGCGGCCTGAACAACGGCGGGCTGCTTGCCGCGTTGCTGGCGCAATTGCGGCCCGGGCAGGCCTTCCTGCAGGGCGCAACGCTGGAGGGCAGCGCCACCGGTGCCGCCGCACTTGCCTTCGAAAGCGTCGGACGCGAGTTTGCCACCGAGGCGCCGGAGGCGGTGCATGCGGCAAGTTTCAGCGGCCTTGCCGGCTATCGCAATGATTGGCGCGGCCTTGCCGCCGACCGGGGTGTGGCCAGGGCAGGTGCGGGAGGTGCGCGATGAGCGCCGCCGCCCGGAGCGAGACGGCCCGCCAGCCCGTGCTGGAGATGCGCCACATCTCGAAGACATTCGGTGCGATCCGCGCATTGCACGATGTGTCGCTGACCGTCCATGCCGGCGAGCTGCACGCGCTGATGGGCGAGAACGGTGCCGGCAAGTCGACGCTGATGAAGGTGCTGTCCGGCGCCTACCGGCCGGACCCCGGCGGCGAAATACTGATCGACGGCGCGCAGGCCGCCACCGGCGACCCGATCAAGGCGCGCGCCGCCGGCATTGCGGTCATCTATCAGGAGCTGTCGCTGGCGCCTAATCTGTCGGTGGCGCAGAACATTTTTCTCGGCAACGAGCCGCGACGGTTCGGCGTCGTCGATCGCGAGCAGTGCAACCGTCGCGCCAGCGAGATTATCGCGCGGCTCGGCGTGACCTTTTCGGCGCGCACTCCGGTCGCCAGCCTGTCGCTCGGCGAACGCCAGCTGGTGGAAATCGCCCGCGCGCTGTCGACCAATGCGCGCATCATCGTCATGGACGAGCCGACGACGTCACTGACCTCGCGTGAGACCGACCGGCTGTTCGAGGTGATCGCGACGCTGAAGTCGCACGGCATCGCCATCATCTACATCAGCCACCGCATGGAAGAGGTCTACCAGCTCGCCGACCGCGTCAGTGTGCTGCGCGACAGCGGCTATGTCGGCACGCTCGACCGCGCCGACCTGAACGCCTCGCGCCTAGTATCGATGATGGTCGGGCGCGATCTGTCGACCTTCTACAAGAAGGATCACCGCCCGCCGGACAGCAAGCGCGCCGTCGCGCTGTCGGTGCGCGGCATGTCGGACGGCAACCTCATAAAGAATTGTTCCTTCGACCTCCACAAGGGCGAGGTGCTGGCACTGGCCGGCCTGGTCGGCTCGGGCCGCACCGAACTGGCACGGCTGATCTTCGGCGCCGACAGGCACACATGGGGCACGCTGGAGCTCGGCGGCAAACCGATATCCATCGGTTCGCCAAGCGAGGCGCTCGATGCCGGCATCGCCTACCTGACCGAGGACCGCAAGCAACTTGGCCTGTTTCTCGACATGTCGATCTCCGACAACATCAGCATGGGTGTGCTGGCAAGGGACGCGAAGGCCGGCGGTCTGCGCGACTTCACGGCTGCCGAAAAGCGCGCCGCCAAGGCGGTGTCAGACCTCTCCATCCGCACCAGCTCGGTGCAGGCCAATGCCGGCTCGCTGTCGGGCGGCAACCAGCAGAAGGTGCTGCTCGCCCGCCTGCTGGAAACAGAGCCGCAGGTCGTCATCCTCGACGAGCCGACCCGCGGCGTCGATGTCGGGGCGAAGTCGGAAATCTATCGGCTGATCGACAATCTGGCCAAGAAAGGCATCGCCATCCTGATGATCTCCAGCGAACTGCCGGAGGTGATCGGCATCGCCGACCGCGTGCTGGTGATGCGCGACGGCACCATTGCCGGCGAGGTGACGGCGTCGGAGGGCGAGCCGCTGCGGCAGGAAGCGATCATGGAACTTGCAACGGGAGCGGCTCAGCGATGACCGACAAGGTGGCCGACACGATGAAAGCGGACGACCGGGCGATCGGCAGAAGTACGAGGTGGCGCACCGCCATCGCCGCACTCGGCATGCTGCCGATCCTGATCCTGCTGGCGGTCGGTTTCCAGTTCATCAATCCGCGCTTTTTCACCCAGACCAATCTGCTGATCGTCATGCAGCAATCGTCGATCAATATCGTGCTGGCCGCCGGCATGACCTTCGTCATCCTGACCGGCGGCATCGACCTGTCCGTCGGCTCGATCCTTGCCGCCTCGGCGATGGTGGCGGTGATGGTGTCGCTGGTGCCCGATTGGGGACTGCTGGGCGTGCCGGCGGCCATTCTCGTCGGCCTCGGTTTCGGCGTCATCAACGGGCTGCTGATCGCCTATATCAGACTGCCGCCCTTCATCGTCACGCTGGGGTCGCTGACCGCCGTGCGCGGCGTCGCCCGCCTGCTTGGCCAGGACACCACGGTGTTCAACGCGGACCTGCCGTTCGACTTCATCGGCAACGGTTCGCTGTTCGGCATTCCCTGGCTGGTCATCATTGCGCTGGCGGTCGTCGTTCTGTCCTGGCTGGTGCTCAAGCGCACCGTGCTCGGCACCTGGATCTACGCCGTCGGCGGTAACGCCGAGGCCGCCAGGCTGACCGGCATCAAGGTGCCGCTGGTGCTGCTCTTCGTCTACGGCGTTTCCGGCCTTCTGGCTGGCCTTGGCGGCGCCATGTCGGCGGCCCGGCTCTATGCCGCCAACGGGCTGCAGCTCGGCCAGTCCTACGAACTCGACGCTATTGCCGCGGTCATCCTCGGCGGCACCAGCTTCGTCGGCGGCGTCGGCTCGATCTGGGGCACGCTGATCGGCGGCCTGATCATCGCCGTGCTGTCCAACGGGCTCATCCTCGCCGGTGTTTCGGACATCTGGCAGTACATCATCAAGGGATTGGTCATCATCGTGGCGGTCGCCCTCGACCGTTACCGGCTCCAGGCAGGAGCAAGAACGTGATGGCCCTTAGTCGCCGGCATCCAACGAGCCGGTTTCATGTGTAACGCACCGTGAGAGGCGCGGGGCATCAGGAGGAAAATAAAACAATGAAGACCATCGCTAAACTGCTCTGCGGCGTTGCCCTTGCGGCCGCCGTCATCGCGCCGGCATCGGCCAAGGATCTGAACAAGGTCGGCATCTCGGTCGGCCTGCTCGGCAACCCGTTCTTCGTCGCCACCATCAAGGGCATCGAGGACGCGGCCAAGAAGATCAACCCGAATGTGCAGGTGACGTCGGTATCGGCCGACTACGACCTCAACAAGCAGGTTTCGCAGGTCGATTCCTTCATCGCCGCCGGCGTCGATGTCATCATGCTCAACGCCGTCGACGCCAAGGCGATCGCGCCGGCAGTGAAGAAGGCGCAGGCGGCCGGCATCGTCGTTGCCGCCTTCGACGTTTCGGCGCCAGGCGCCGACGTCACCGTGATGACCAACAATGTCAAGGCCGGCGAAGAGGCGTGCCAGTATCTGGTGGACCATACCGGCGGCAAGGGCGACTACGTCATCCTCAACGGCCCGGCCTCCTCGTCGATCCTGGAGCGGGTCAAGGGCTGCAAGGACGTGCTGGCAAAACACCCCGACATCAAGATCCTTTCCGACGACCAGAACGCCGAAGGCTCACGTGACGGCGGCCTGAAAGTGTTCCAGTCGCTGCTGACCCGTTTCGATAAGATCGACGCGGTCTTCGCCATCAACGATCCGACGGCGATTGGCGCCCAGCTTGCGGCCAAGCAGCTCAACCGCTCGGAGTTCCTCTTCACCGCGGTCGACGGCGCGCCGGATATCGAGAAGGAACTCGCTTCCGGCACGTCGATGATCAAGGCCTCGGCCTCGCAGGATCCCTATGTGATGGCCGGCCAGTCGCTGACGATGGCGGCTGACCTGCTTGCCGGCAAGAAGCCGGCTGAGCCGACGGTGCTGCTCGACCCGAAGCTGATCACGGCCGACAATTTGAAGGATTACAAGGGCTGGACCGCAGCTCGCTAAGCCTCCCAAGCCTGGTGGGGGGGGGGGGGGCGGGCCGCGCCGTTTTTTGTGGAGAGGTGTTTTGGGGACAACCGAGTGGGATGGGGGGGGGGGGTATTTAGGTTTCGGGGAAGGTGGGGCGGGGTGTTCAGGGTTTGTTATGTT
>NZ_JAMYTU010000029.1:0-62087 GCF_040322615.1 Mesorhizobium sp. M0119 | reverse complement strand
GGCAGTTAATCTCCCCGCAAGGGCAAAAAGAGGGGCTATGAAACTGGGAGCAAACGATGACTGTCCAAAAAGAAGACTATCGAACCAACAGAGCCGACTACGCCATAGCTGCGATGCATAGCCGAGCGACCGCTGAGGGCGATCGTGACGATTTGGTGGCGAGGAAAAAGTCCCTGTGGGTAACAGATCGGCGATCTGCAAAATTGGCTGCAAACCCCTCCGAAAGCTCGCCAGAACCCAAGGCAAAACCGCGCGGTAAGTGAATCGGACGCCAGCCACTTTCTTACCGCCGCGTACTTCGTTCGCATGGTTCGATTATATTAGATTTATCTAAAATACTAACCGGCCAGTCGAGCATTCCCGAACGCTCGCTGGTCAGGCCCAGCGGCCCCCCTAACCCAAGCTGCTGGGCCGCCACTCAGAGCAAAGCGCGATGTATGAGCATACCTAGCATAACGGTGATCGTCTCCACCTTGCCGGCCTTGCTTAGCACCACCTGAAAATCAGCTTCGAATCCCCGAATGTGCGGGGTCCCAGTGGCCATCACTAGACATTTCGAGATTTGCGGTTCAAGCCTCCCTTCATCGGCATGAGCGGTGACGGAGTACATCATCTTGCCAAATCAACACAGCCGACATCCTCGTCCCCTCGTTCGGTCGAAAGCCAGGTGGAACAATCAGGGCGCGCAACTTGTCATGACTGATATTGCCGCTTCACCCCAGCTTTGAGCGTGCGCCCTTCCGCCTGTGCGTGGTTCACCGTTTTTTACATTATTAGCGCACGTTTATAAACGGACATGTTGGTGTAGCTTGTACGTGCCCAAAGCCTCGGCGCAACGACCCAGCGCCGAGGCTTTTTTGCGGTATCCTTGCTCAGCATGTGCCAGATGATCATTGCAAGCTTGCGCGCAGTGGCGACGGCCGCGATGTGCTTCCCGCGGCGCGAGGCGATCCGCTTGTGGGAGGCGCGAAGAGGTCCTGGCGATCGCACAGCCGCCCATGCCGCCTCGACCAGCATCCCCCGCGCATGGCCGCGGCCCTGCTTCGTGATGCGCCCGTCATAGGCTGGCCCCTCACCGGACTGCCGCACGCTCGGATTGAGGCCAAGATAGTCAACGAGCTTCTGTGGATCGCTGAAGCGCCGTATGTCGCCGATTGCCGCGGCAACGCTCGCAGCCACGGTGACGTCGAGGCCGGGCAACGTCATCAGGCGGCGGATTGTCGGATCCTGAAGGGCATGTACGGCTATATCCGCCTCGACCACCGTCAACGTCTCGTTGATCTGGTTAATCAAGCCGAGGTGGCGCTCGATGGCGGCGCGCTCATCCGCAGGCAATATTTGCCTCGTCAGCCATTTGC
This sequence comes from Mesorhizobium sp. M0119, assembly GCF_040322615.1. NCBI lineage: Bacteria > Pseudomonadati > Pseudomonadota > Alphaproteobacteria > Hyphomicrobiales > Phyllobacteriaceae > Mesorhizobium > Mesorhizobium sp. M0119. The sequence goes on along the minus strand of NZ_JAMYTU010000029.1, from coordinate 60,729 downwards.
GCCCGCTGATCCCGACGAGGTTCCCATGCGGACACGGCGGGATCAGGTGGGCGTGGAGGATTGACTGGATCAGGTTCTTCAGCCGCGAACGCTGGCGAACCAGCTGTGTCCGCCTGGTGACCTGTCTTCGGAGGGCAAGGGTCCCCGGATCCGGAACCCAGACCTCCGGCAGAAAGCCCGAGGCGTAGAGCTTCGCAAGGACAGTGGCGTCGATCGTGTCAGTCTTCACCTTCGCGTGCGCGATCATGTGCACCTGCTTGGGATTGGCGATCACGATCCGATCGACGTAGGGCGACAGCACTTCAGCGACGGCAGCAGCATTGCCCGTGGCCTCGATCACCACATGATCATCGTGGGTGAGTTCCTTCCTGGCGAACTCCTCGAGCTTGTTGCGCAGCATTTGAACGCGGCCGAGCTTGACGATCTCGCCATCAAGCAACGACACGACCTCGGCGGCTACGCGGTGTATGTCCATGCCGATAATACGCACGGTTCCCTCCATCGTTGGTCACGAACAGGGAGCGAGCGGGCAACACGACAAATACGGATCCGCACTCGCAGCGCATCCGGGCGAGTCGTAGGGGCGGCCAGATAATGTGCTCGAACTCGCAGTTCATCTGCATACGCCGGCCTGCCCGCACTTGCGTGCTCCCGGTGCCCCGTGGCCCGGATGCGCCAAGCTTAACGAACCTGACGTACCGAACAAACGATGGCACCAAGAACATCATGCCGGATACGGCTTCATCGAGAGCTTCAACGGCAAGGAAGGCGCGTCAACACTCTACGCTACGATTGCTGGCCGCCCGTCGTCACGGCGCATATGCGACGTTCCGTTAGCCGCCGATCGCGTTCCTATCCACGACAATCGCGTGGTGGTACATTCGGTTGATTTGGCGAATGTTTTTTGTCGTCAACTCACCGGGAAACCGGGAAGGTGGTCATGAGAATTATTACCGCTCTAGCATGCGTCGCCCTCCTTGCAGGTTGCACAACGGCAGGCCCCCCAGGGCCCCAAGGGCCTGTCGGTCCACAAGGTCTTCCCGGCAAGCAGGGACCTAGAGGTGCAATGGGGGCTGAGGGTCCGGCGGGGAAGGACGGCGTCGGCGGTTGGGAAATCACCCAGTATGCAAGCGCGAGTGATACAAGCCCAGACAAATCCGCACAGGCTTGGTGTCCCAAGCCAAAAGTCGTCATAGGTGGCGGTGCCAGCGCGTCAAATTCAAATGCTCTAATTTCTAGGAGCTTGCCGGTTACTTCCCCAGCTCCAGGGTGGGTAGCACAAGCGCATGTAGCCGCTACGTCCCCAACAGCTTGGACGCTGACAGCATACGCCATTTGCGCGCTTGTCAAATAGTCGGCGCTTGGCCGGGCCGGTGAACTTTGCGTTGTCGCGTCTTGGAGACACAAACGGCGTTCTAGTCTTCATCCCAAAAATCCTGCAGCGAGGCGTGCCGAAGGTCTTCCTCGCCCCGGAGGTGCTTCACGCGGACCTTGATGCCCGCTTGCGAAGGCCATAGTTGAGACGGTTGAAAGGCTGAGCCGGTGCCCCCCGCGTTGACCAGTTGCCGACCGGCTAGTGCAGCTTCTGGACTCTCGCCCGGAATGGCGGCATTCTCTCTTCCGGGAGAGCGGGCGTGGGCAAAGGCCACCGTTATCAAGGCGCCAATCAGGCTGACCGCTGGCGAAGGCGCGCCGGCAGAAGAATGCCGTTACGGCGGCTGCCGCGACCCCTCTTGGGGCTGATCTTCCTCGGCGCCGGCACGCTTGCCGCCGCAGTCACCCAATTCGCGATCCAGAGCACCGCCGGCCAACAGAGCACGATAACAAACTGGACAGAACCATTGCCTGGCCACATGGAAGGCCGCGCCTCGGTGATCGATGGCGACACAGTAGAGATTGCAGGCCAAAGGATTCGTTTCAATGGCATCGACGCGCCCGAGAGCCGTCAGCACTGCGACGACGCCAAGGGCTTTGACTACCCATGCGGGCGCCGCGCTGCCCAAGCCTTGGACAAGTTCCTGGCAGCTTCGCGACCGCTGCATTGCAGTTTTGTCGATCGTGATCGGTACGGGCGTCTTGTCGGGAACTGCGATCGGGCGGGCGGTCGTAGCGTTCAGCGCTGGCTTGTCGAGCAGGGCTTGGCACTGGACTGGCCCCTCTACAGCCACGGCGCCTATGCGGGGCAGCAGGCGAAGGCAGAGGCGGCAAAGCTCGGTCTGTGGGCCGGAACTTTTCAGGCGCCTTGGGTGTGGCGTCTAGCGCATGCCGACAACCGGCCGCTTTCTAACCAGCCGCTTGGCTTAATCAACCGCCATCAGGTCGCACAAAGCGGCTATTCATGCGAGCCGCGGCGCACCTGTTCCCAAATCAGCTCGTGCGATGAAGCAAGTTGGTACCCAGCCAACTGCTCTTGGGGCCGCAAGCTAGACCGCGACAAAGACGGCATCGCCTGCGAAAGCCAGTGTTGAACCTGCAGGTGCTGCCGCTTCACGGTCGCACGCACGTCGGTGTTGGCGCCGCGGCGCGTTGGGGTGGGTTTGGTCATGTGGAGGGGTTCCTAATGAAAGGGCCGCCTCGACGGGTGGCTTTTGAACGGTGACGGACTGCCGTTCCAAGCGGACCAGCTATTGTCGACTAAATGAAAGCGGGAAGATCCAACGATGCCTCCAAAATACGTGCAGCCCTCCGTTCATGAGACAGCTTTCAGCGGCATTCCAAATCGGCAGGGAGTTCGGCAGAGCCGAGGCCGAAGTTATGTTGCCCCGCCCATCGATTATGATCGCCACCCATCGACAACGAGCGATGCAGAACACGGCGAGCCGACCTGACGTTATCATTCGCTGGCATCAAGTCCGGCCTGATTTTCCAGAACTCGTTGCAACTGATGCGGCGAACTTTGACGCTGCCGTCTCAACAATGACCGTGCGAGATGTGGTCATATGGCGTCTTCGGGAAGGGCGCTCGCTGCGCGGTTCCGGCAAGGCCGGTCTTCATCATCGCCAACGCGGCGAAGGTCTTCTATCACGCTATATAGGAACGGAGTGCGTCAAAATTGACACGGGCTCGGCACGAGCTGCTCAAGTGCGGACGATGATGGGAGCCACGGCCGGCTGGCTGCTTTTTGCCGCGCGCGAGATGGGAGGAGGCGGCTGGAGTGATGTTTGGGCTCCGGCGACCTGATTCCGTTCTTTCGGATACGGAACGGAAACTTTGCCACATTTTTGGTTTCGACGCACGCTACGTCAGGAAGCAGCTAGGGCAATGAAGAGCGATTGTCCTTGCCTGTTTATGCGCAACAGAATGGGCTTGTGCTGCTGCCGGGATCTTGCCCACTCCTCCTGGATATCTGACGGCTGTGCCACATCCCGGTTGTTGGCCGAGACAATCACGTCGCCAGGTCGAAGGCCGTTCTCGGCGGCGGGGCTATTCGGCGCCACTTCCTGGATAAACACGCCGGTGGTACCCGGCTGCAGACCGAGTTGCTGGCGCGCTTCGTCCGGAATGGTGCTGAGCGACAGCCCGAGGCGTTGGTCCGCCGCTTCCGGACTCGGAACGGCACCGGTCTGCACCTCCTCGTCCTTGCGTTGGCCGACGGTCAGCTCCACCTCCTGCTGGGAGCCGCCGCGGTTCCTTGTCAGCGTCGCTTTCGACCCTGGCTTTTCGTTCGCTGCCGCCAGTGTCAAGTCATGGACGCCCTGGATGTCCTTGCCGCTGAACCGGGTGATTACATCGCCCGATTGTAGGCCGGCCTTCTCCGCCGGACTGCCGGGCTCGACCGAGGCGACCAGCGCTCCCTTGGTGCTCGATATCCCAAGCGCTTGGGCAAGCGACGGCGTCACCTCCTGGAGACGCACTCCGATGAAGCCGCGGTCAATCCGGCCGGTACGGATCAGCTGATCGGCGACGCTTCGTGCAGTTCGGGACGGCACGGCGAAACCGATGCCGATGCTGCCGCCCGATGGCGAGACGATGGCCGTGTTGACGCCGATCACTTCGCCGCGCGCGTTAAACAGCGGGCCGCCGGAATTGCCTCTGTTGATCGAGGCGTCTGTCTGGAGGAAATCGTCGTAAGGGCCGGCCTGGATGTCGCGCGAGCGGGCGGAAAGAACGCCGACGGTCACGGTTCCCCCGAGCCCGAAGGGACTGCCAATCGCGATCGTCCAGGCACCCGGCTGCATTGCGTCAGAGTCACCCCAGGCGGTGGTCGTCATGTTGGGGCGTGGATCGACCTTCAGCACCGCGATGTCGGTTGCTGGATCGCGGCCCACAAGTCGCGCGCGCGAAGTCTCCTTATCGGAGAATACGACGTGGATTTCGGTGGAGTCGGCCACGACATGATTGTTGGTGACGATGTAGCCCTCCGGACTGACCACGAAGCCGGAGCCGAGAGCTTCTCGCACCTGCGGCTGGGCAGGCCCGCGGCTGTCGAAGGGGTTGAGAAAATCGTCGAGCATCGTTTGGTCCTGGATGATCTGCCTCGTCGTGATCGCGACCACGGCCGGCAGCTTCTGACGCAGGATTGCGCTGAAGTCGTTCGGGATTTCCTGTGCTGAAACCGGAGCAAAGCCGCCAGCCGAGAGCATCAAGATTCCTGCGACGAGGCCCATGCTCAGTCGCTTCCTGGCAATGTAAGACATGATTGATTCTCCTGCCCGACCGCCCTGGCGCTGCCGCGCGACTTTTCCCAGACGCAACAACTGACATTCACGCCGATTGTTTCACCGGTTCGAAAAAATGTTGATCGTGGGCTGAACTGCGAGGATTTGGCCTTGTCGGGCCATTGAAATTTGCTCGAAACTCTCCAAAATTTCGGCTGGTGAAAATCGCGAGAGCCACCAAAGATGACATCAACAAAGGAGACTATTCAAAGCGGAGGACCATCGATGGAAGGAGCCATTTCGACGAGTTTTCCCCCAATCGGGCCCGAGGGTCCTGATGTTTTTCTTGACCGGTTGCTCCATCCAGCACGGCATTTCGAGCGACCTCAGGACGTGCTGACTGACGCGACGCTGGACGTCCAGGAGAAGCGTGCAATCCTTTCGTCCTGGGCATCGGATGCCTGTGCGGTGGAATCGGTGCCGGCGCTACGCATGCCGCCGGGAGCAACCGAACCGGTCAGCTCCATGTTGGGGACAAGACGATGCCTCCGTCCACTTGCTATGCATCGGAATGTGCATATATTGTGCATATGAGAGGTCGGAGATTTGTCATGGCCCACGCACAGCTCGCACATTCCACGGTGATTTCCGGCTTTGTCGATAGCCTGCAGGAGCCGCGCACGCCTTATATCTCGCCGAAGCGCCTGTCGCAGGCGCTGGGCGTGAAGGTGGCCAACTTGGCCCAGCTGACCGGTGTCCACCGCAACACGCTCCGCAATCCCTCATCGGAGCGCCTGCAGGGCCGGATGCGCGAGATGGTGAAAGTGATCTCGGCGGCGACGGAACTCACCGGCGACGTCAACAAGGCGATCTTTTGGTACCGCAATGAACCGATCGCCGACTATGGCCATCGTACCGCAGCCGAGCTCGTCGCGGGCGGCCAGGTCGAGGCGGTTCTGGCCTTTATCCGGGATCTCGAGAATGGTGCGCGCGGGTGAGGATCACCCGCATCGGTCCAGACGAAATCTTCCATCGCTATCTGACTCCCAAATGGGCTTTCCTGCCCACCAGCGGTGCAGGCGCAGCGATGGACGGCGGTCGTTTCAACCGGCCAGGCATCGAAGCACTTTATCTGTCGCGTGCGACCCAGACGGCGCTTGATGAATACAAGCAGGGAGCCAGCATCACCCCGCCCGCCACCCTTGCCGCTTACAAGATCACGCTCGCCGAGGTAGCCGACCTTTCGCAGGGTTTCGACCCGGACATCTGGGACGGCCCGTGGAAGGAGTGGGATTGTGCCTGGCGCCAGGTCGCTCGCATCGACAAGAAGATCCCGCCATCGTGGAAGCTCGCGGATCTGGTCATCACCGCCGGACTTCGCGGCATCCTGTTTCCGTCGCTGCGTCACGCCGGCGGCACCAATCTGGTGATCTTTCCGGCCAATCTTGTCGACAGCGACCATGTCGCGGTTCACGATCCCGATCAACGGTTGCCGCACGACCAGTCGTCCTGGTGCTGAGTTATCGACCGTCTCTGGGATCGCAACGCGACGACGTCCCCCGTCACGGCGCTTGGTCCCCAACGACATCGTCCTCGCCGTCGCCCTCCCCGCTCGCCAGCCCGGCTGGAATATCGCCGGCCAGCAGCTTCTCCTTCGACAGCAGCCCTGCGTCCTCAAGCGCCTCGAAATCCGGTAGCTGGCGCAGCGTGTCGAGCCCGAACTGCGAGAGAAAAGTTTTCGTCGTCACATAAGTATAGGGCGCGCCAGGTTGCGGCGAGCGCGGACCCGAAGCGATAAAATCCTGCGATCGCAGCACGCCGATCAGGTCGCGCGAGATCTCCTTGCCGAAGAAGCTCGACAGCTCGGCCCGGGTGATCGGCTGGAAATACGCAATGCACATCAAGATCAGCGCCTCGGACTGCGACAGGGGTTTTGACCCCGGCCCGCCATCCGTACCCTGCCCCGTGGCAGCTCGAATTGCATCGGAGTAGACCCTCCTGGTCCGGTGCTGCCAACCGCCGGCGACCGACACCAGTTCATAGGGCCGGCCGCGCAATTCTTCGCGAATGTCGTCGATAACCAGGTCGATGTTGCAGCTTCTTCCGACGACCCGCGCCAGCGTCTCGCGCATCACCGGCGTGTTGGCCGCAAAAATCACCGCTTCGACGCGACCCATCCATTCGCGCCAGCGCAACTCCGCCGGCAGGTGTTCCAACTCAGTGTCGAGCAGCGATGGCTGGGCATTTTCTTTTCTCTGGGCCGTTTGGTCGGCCATCGCTAGAGCCCATACAGCCGGAAGGTCGGCCGTCCCGACAATTCACGCACTGCCTCGAATTCTATCAACCGGTCGAACAGCCGCCGTGACCCGAACCGCGACAGGTTTTTGGTCACGAGCGAGCCGGAGACGGCATCATTGTCGAGCAGTTTTGCGATCGCCTCACCTGCGCCTTTGGCGCGGAGCTTAGGCGCCACCGCCATAAGCCGCTCAGCCCGCCGAGAAATTTCGCCGGCGACCCGGCAGGCATCCGCCGCGCCCTGCGCCAGCGCCACGCATACTGCCCGCTCAAACCCTTCCCCTCCAGGCCGGATCCGTTTGCCGCGTCCGCCTTCAGCATGGAAGGCCGGAGCAAACGCCTGCGCCACCAACATTGGCACGGGCCGCGACCAGCGCAGCTTTTGCGCCAAGACCAGATCGGCACACCACCAGGCCAGCGTTTCGGCCTCCGACCGCATTGCGACCACGTAGCCGGCGATTGCCCCGGCAGCGAACGGCGCCGGTCGCCCGGAACGGGCAAGATTGTCGATCACCTCGGGAAGATCGGCAAAGGCATCGTCCCAGCGCAAGCCGAGCAGCGCGACCACTTCGGCCAGTCTCGCGGCATTGACCACCGGCGGCCGCAACGCCAGTTGTCGCCAGGCGCCCAAAACAGCGCCGGCAGGTCCAGGATCGGTGTCGGGGGGACGCATATACCAGGCATCGCGCAGGGCGGCCTCGTCCTCGCTGCGGCCGGCCAGCCGAACGGCGGCGGCGGCGCATTTCAAGGCCCGCCCCTGCCGCCAGGCACCGGCCCAGGGCGGCTCCGAACGCACCAGATTATCGAGCGAAGTCAAGGCTGCCCCAGCCCAAAACGCGGCATCGGCATCGCTCGAAACTGGCCCGTCTGGCAGCGCCCAGCCCGGCACACGCGGCGGCAGAGGAGCGCTAACAGGTGAGGGGTCGGCTCGAATCATGTCTGACATGGTAAACTGGGCGTGCGCTTTACGCCATCATTCGAGGGCTCAAACGCACAGCCTGTCGTTGCACAATGACGAACGATAATGCCTTATCGTTCGTGTCTGTCATTACGTTAGAAATGGCCGCTGTCGCCCGCGGTTCAACGGTCGCAGGAGAGTGTCAGCGACCTTTTTGAAGACTGGTGGTCATTAAAGGAGGTTGGACGATCACGGTGCACGGGCATCTGCCACAGACGCTTTCAACCCTGCGGGCGCAAGTCTGTCACCGGCCGGTAGAAGATCACACGCACCGACGGAACAAGCTGGTTGAGGTAATCGAAATCCCCAACATTGCCGGTCAGGACCGTCGCGCCCAGCAGACCGGCCTGGTGAAAGATCAGCGCATCGTTGAGGAAGCGGCGTTCATGGCCCTCCCCTTTCGGCAGACGGCTCAGCCGGAACAGCAGGCCGGCAAGCATGCCGGCGCGTCCCCAGGCGGTGGCGTCGGGTGCATGCAGCCGGTGCACTGGAATGTCTTCAATCGTGCCTGCAACCACTTTCAGGACCGACTTCGTCGTGGGGTGCGCTGGGTCGAGCCGGCCGAACAGGTGGCTGAGCTCGGCAAGGCAGACGGCCGAGTGCTGACAGAGCCTATAGATCAGAAGGTCATCGACCACTTTGGGCGTGCGCCCCTGAAGGACATCCAGATAGACGCTCGTGTCGAGAAGCAATGCACCGCCGACAGGCGGCTGGTCCCCTGCCCAGGACAGAGCGGAATCCGGCCGCCGTTCCAGCCCGCCGGCACGCCGCTGTGGTTTGAGGGAACGCAGTGCGCTCCCGAGATCAAACGCCAAGATCAATGTCTGCGGAGATGCTGCCCTTGCGGCGGACGAGCTGGGCGCCAAAATCGTCCTCGAGGGCCAGCCGCGACAAGGCGAGCTCCAGCAGTTCAGTGTCGGAGGTCACATGAGCGCGCTTTTTTGCCGCCTCGATCAATTCCGACGGCACCCTCCCGGAAAGGCGTGTGTTCTTGGCCGCGCCGAGAAGGCCGACCGCCCTCGCCTGCTCAAGCACCAGACGGTTCCGGGTGTGGGCGATCCGCTCCTCGCTTTCGGCTGCCGTTGCGCCACGTACGCTCATCCTGGATTCTCCTGTTGAACGAAACATAAGGGATGTTGAACATGAAGGCAAGGATCGGCACTGAGAAAGAGGGCCCTAGGAGGGTCAACACTGGATCGGACATGGTCCGTCGCCCGGTCATGCTAAAGCACGACCCAGCGTGTGGTCGTACGCGACCGGCGCAAATCTCGGGAGCTACTGGTCAAGCACCTCGCGGTGGACAATTGGGCGCTTTGGTCGCACGTTGGGGCTCTCAGAATCGCACCACTGTGACATTCAAATGATCGAGAGTTTCGATGGGCAGTCCCCGTAATTTCATGACGCCCATCGACGCGGTCGACACCAGCGACCTGCCTGACATTGTCGACGTCGTCATGGAAATGGGGCATCCGGATGAGGCTCCCGCTCCTCCCACGCAGGTCCTCGACTCGCGACGAGCATCACTGCCTGCCCATCTCGAAAAGCTGGCCGACCGCGCGCGCGATTACGTCGAGGCGGCGAGTTCGGCAAACACCCGTCGCGCCTATGCCGCCGACTGGAAGCATTTTTGCGCCTGGTGCCGGCGCCAGGCGTTTGATCCGCTGCCGCCAGATCCACAAGTCGTCGGCCTCTACATCACGGCCCAGGCCTCAGGATCGGAACGGGACAAAAAGTCTGTGTCGACCATTGAGCGCCGCCTGTCGTCGCTGACCTGGAACTATACGCAACGCGGTCAACCGCTCGACCGGAAGGACCGGCATATCGCCACCGTGCTCGCCGGCATCCGCAATAAACACGCCTCCCCTCCCCGTCAAAAGGAAGCCATCCTGCGCGACGATCTTGTCGCCATGCTGGAAACGCTCGATCGTGGCACGCTGCGCGGTCTGCGCGGCCGCGCCATGTTGCTTTTGGGCTTCGCCGGCGGCTTGCGCCGCTCCGAAATCGTGGGCCTCGATGTTGCGCGCGATCAAACCGAGGACGGCTGCGGCTGGATTGAATTTTTCCCGGACAAGGGCGTGCTGGTTACGCTGCGAGGCAAGACCGGCTGGCGCGAGGTCGAGATTGGCCGCGGCTCGTCCGATGCCACCTGCCCGGTCGTCGCCCTGCAGACCTGGCTGAAGCTGGCCCGCATCGCGCATGGCCCCCTCTTCCGCCGCGTCACGGGGCAGGGCAAAGCTGTGGGCGCCGAGCGGCTCAACGATCAGGAGGTGGCGCGGCTGGTCAAACGCGCGGCCTTGGCCGCCGGCGTGCGCGGTGATCTTTCCGAGGGCGAGCGCGGCCAAAAGTTTTCCGGCCATTCGCTGCGCGCTGGCCTCGCCTCCTCTGCCGAGGTTGACGAGCGCTACGTGCAGAAGCAGCTTGGTCACGCCTCGGCAGAGATGACACGCAAATACCAGCGCCGGCGCGATCGCTTCCGCGTCAATCTAACTAAGGCGTCAGGATTGTAGAGTGCGGTACGCCCCCCAGCCGCAGGTGCCTCTGGATGCGCCAATCCACCCCGGCGCCACAGATCCAACCATCAAGTTGATGGGTTTCTAAGGTTTATTGGTGCGGGCGCAAGCCTCCAACTTGAAGAGCTGTTCCCAGCTGGGAACTCAAAATACGGGTTGTGCGAGAAGTTGCTTCTCGATGAGTTCTCCAGGATCCTTCGCCGACACTTGGACTAGCCCCCGAGGGAAGTTGCCTGGCGACTGCAGGAGCCTCTTGCTCGACGCTGGAGGAAAGTGCGCGTGGACAGGACGCCCACGTGCCAAACGGTGCTGATTGCTGTCAAATCGCGTGGGACGCCTGGCGATAGATCCTAGCCGCTGAGTTGCCATTCGCGAGAGTCGCTCGGCCCGGAAGGAATGCCTCGTTGCAGGGTAGGGGCCGTGGGGCGTCTAACTTGTCTGCCTGGGGGCGTTCACCGAAGTGACATCGGAAGCGGCGCGGCATGGCTGCATTACAAACACAACCCATCGTCCCCGACGCAAAGGATGGTGACTTCCCTAGGACTGCGCGAGCTCAGTGCCTCCGTCACAACGGGAATTTCGCCGCCGCGCCAAAGTGGGGGGAGGGGGTATCTCTCCATGCGCCGAAACCTACCTGCGCTTTTGTAGGTCGCTCGCGGCCGTACGCGGAAGCCAGAGGCCAACCGGTACACCAACGTCGACTATCTACGAGAACAAAACGGGCAACGGGGCCCGCCCGTGCCCCCATGCTGCGTAACCAACTTCATAGCTGTCTTTTTCAATGCCTGATGCGCAACTTTGACGGCACAGGGAAGCCAGCGATAGCGAAAAGTTCCCAGCTGGGAACTGCCCTGTGTCCATTTGCTCGAATTCTCCGAATCGGGCATACCTCCAGTAACGGAAAAACCGCGTAATTCGAAAAGTTGGCGTAGTTGGCGTGGCGTTAACAGCTTGTTAACCACAGTCGCTATCAATAGGCGCTGGGTGCAAGAGGAGAATCTGGGTGACGCGGCATCTAAGTAGCCTTCAGTTCATGAATACCTTTTCGACGAAACTCGAGAAGGCACTCAACAATCTTTCGCTGGCTCAGTATCCTCCAGATGCGATTCGTACGATGCGCAAATTCACTTCGACGGAAGTGGCAGCATTGCTAGGAGTGACTGAAGCTTACATACGGCAGGTCTCCTTAAAAGGGCAGGGGCCTGAGCCAGAGACAACGACCACCGGAAAGCGCTTATATTCTGTGGAGCAGGTGCTGGACCTTCGGATGCACCTGGCGGAAAAGGCACGGAAGAAATGGATCAATCCTCGTCGTGTTAAAGGCGAGGATTGCCAGATCATCGCGATCACGAACTTCAAAGGTGGATCGTCCAAGACAGCGACCACTATTCACTTGGGTCATTGGTTGGCACTACGTGGATATCGCGTTCTCGCAGTCGACATGGATCCCCAGGCGTCGTTGACAAGTCTGCAAGGAGCGTTACCCGGATTTGACTACCGAGAAGGTGACACCCTTTACTCAGCGATTCGGTTTGATGATCCGGTGCCAACGGAAAAGATTATTCATCAGACGCATATCATCGGATTCGACGTCATCTGCGCCGGTCTTGAGCTGACAGAATTCGAGACGGCCGTCACCCTTGAGATGCGCAAGAGCGGTGGAACCAGTTTTCTGCTTCGAGTGTCACAGGCGCTCGAACAGATCGTCGATAACTACGACATCGTCCTTCTCGACTGTGCGCCGTCACTCAATTTCCTGACACTTTCGTCGCTCACTGCCGCTACCGGAGTCCTAATCCCAGTTCCAGCGCACATGCTCGATGTCGACTCCACAGGGAAGTTTTTGGAGCTGGCCGCATCTTATATGCAAATCCTGGATGAGGCTGGTGCAGGCGCACGTTGGGATTTCGCCAAATTCCTCATCACAAAGTTTGAGGCCAACGACCACCCGCAAGCCAACATGCAGGCCCTAATGCGCCAAGTGTTTGGCGAGGATTTACTTCTGAATTCAGTCTCCAAATCCACTGCGGTTGCGGACGCTCTCACTTGGAAGCAGAGCCTCTATGAAGTGCAACGATCGAGGTTTTCGGCACCTAAAACTTATGATCGTGCAATCGAATCGATCAATGCCGCGAACGCGGAAATAGAAAGCCTCATCACAATGGCATGGAGGCGTGAACAGTGAGCCGTAAAGATTCTAAGGGCATGTTTGCTGCTGTTTTGGGGCAACTCGGGGAGGACAATTCGGAGGAGGGCGTCAGCCGCCGCACGTCATCGCCGCACCTGATGAAGGTGGCGGCTGGTGTTCGCCAAATGCAAGAGCGTAGCGATATCGCCGACAAGTTACTGAAGTCAGGCGAACAGATCATTGAACTCGATCCCGACAAAATACGGCCGTCGTCTATTACCGATCGATATGATGACGCCTACGAGATTTCCGCCATTGCTGAGATCACTGAATCCATGCGGGAGCGCGGTCAGATTGTGCCTGGACTGGTTCGGCCAGTACAAGGCAAGGATGGCGAGTTTCAAATCGTCTATGGTCGCAGAAGATTAGCGGCAGCTAAGCAGCTTGGGATCGGATTCAAAGCGGCCGTCCGCGAGTTAACTGATGAACAAGCAGTCATTTTCCAAGGCGAAGAAAACACCGCTCGAGAGGATCTTTCATACATTGAGAAGTGCGCTTTTGCGCTTGCGCAGCAGGAAGCGGGATACAAACGGGACACCATCTGCGCTTCGCTGTCGACAGGAAAATCGCATGTCTCCGAGATGATCAAAATCGCCTCATCGGTCGACAAGGAGATACTGCAATCGATTGGTAAAGCTCCCGGGATTGGTCGAGGACGATGGCAGGAATTCTCGAACCGCTATTCCATAGACGGCTCACCCGCAAAAGCTTTCGATCTTATTCGCAAAAACAAATTCCGCGAGGCAACGTCCGACGACAGATTCATTATTCTGCTTGAGACGCTTCCATCGGATCATAATGCGATCAAAGAACCTGCGGGTCCGGCCAAGCCATCAAAGCCCAAGATTGCTATGAAATCCTGGGCTGCTCCAGACAAAACAGTCAGCGTCAGCCTCAAAGACAACGGAAAAACTACCATGATTGCGGTGGGAGAGGCTGAAGGATCGCGTTTCGCAGCGTTTATCGCCGGACAACTGGACGACCTGTTTGAGGCCTTTCGGAAGTCCATCACGAAACAAGGAGTCTGAAAACCGCAAAAGAAAAAGGCCCCCGAACGGCAAGCCGTGGAAGCCTCTCTCTGAACTAAGCACTCTGAGAATCGCATCTCCACGAATCACTGTCAAGAGTCATTGGCGTCGTTTTGGCGAGCAGGTTTCTTTTGCCTAATCGAGGGTGAAAGAAAATGGAGACGAATATTGCGACGACGCCCTTTGGGCGGCGGCCGATGACGCTTGGCATGATTTCAAGCCAAGTCACCGCAAGGGCCGTGCCGAAGGACGCGATCGTCCACAAATGGCATGTCTTCCAAGATATCAAGGATGCCAGGATCGCTCTGGGCGCCACTGATCGCGCTTTGGCTATTCTCGACGCGCTGTTGTCGTTCCATCCGGACACGGCACTTTATGGCGACAGTGAACTGGTTGTATGGCCATCCAACGAGCAGCTGATCCGCCGCGCCAATGGCATGCCCCCAACGACCTTACGGCGACACCTGGCCGTTCTGGTCGAGTGTGGATTGATCATCCGTCGGGACAGCCCAAACGGCAAGCGCTTCGCCCGGAAAGGGCAGGCGGGCGAGATCGAGCAAGCCTATGGCTTTGACATCTCGCCGATCGTGGCGCGCGCTGAGGAGTTCAAGGATCTTGCGGAAGCGGTCAGATCTGAGAAGAAGGCCTTTCGTCTCGTTAAGGAGCGGCTAACCATATGCCGCCGTGACATCGTCAAGATGATCGACGCGGGGATTGAGGAAGGCGTTCCGGCGAACTGGGGCAGGGTCCAGCAGGCCTACCAGGCGATTGTTGGTCAGATACCACGCACTGCACCTAGGCAGACTCTCGAGGTGATTGCCGAAGAACTTGAAGGCCTTTGGGCTGAAGTGCGTGAAGCATTGGAATCATTTGTAAAAACACAGAAAGTGGACGCCAATGAGTCCCAAAATGGGCGCCACATACAGAATTCAAAACCAGACTCTAAATTTGAATCTGAAAGCGGCTCAGGAAATAAAGATGAAGCGGGCGGAAACGTTGCGGACACCGACAACGTACGGAGCCTACCGAAACGCGAACTGCCGCTAGGGATCGTGCTGGATGCCTGCCCGAACATGCTTTGGCTGGTGAAGGGCGGCGGCGGAATCCGCAACTGGCGTGAATTTCTGGCCGCGGCCGAGGTTGCCCGACCGTCCATGGGCGTCAGCCCGAGCGCCTGGGAGGAAGCGCGAACGGCAATGGGTGAGCAGCAGGCGGCAATTTCCATTGCCGCGATCTACCAGCGGCAGGACCAGATCAACAGCGCCGGCGGCTATTTGCGCAGCCTGACAGATCGAGCAAAGGTCGGAAAGTTCTCGGTCTGGCCGATGGTGATGGCCTTGTTGCGGGCCAAGCTTGACGCGTCGAAAATGACCGGAACCGGAGCTGAAGCCGCTGCCGTCGATTTGGAGATGGCGGGCAAGGTCGTGCGCACCGAATCCCGGCTGGAAATCAGCAATGCGTTGCGCCGCAGCCTCGACAAGCCGGGGCGCGGATCATGATGAGGTGGGCGGGTTTCGATCCGCTTTATGAGCTTGGGCGGGTCGCTGCGGCGCTTGTCGGGACGAGCGTCTTATGCGAGCATCGAAGGTATGAGAAAAGAACATGACCCGCAACCGACGCCCGATGAAACCGCCGGGATGGTGTGGTGGAATTCGCTTACCGAATCCGATCGTGCGGCTTGGCTGGCGCGGGCCGGCAGCGCCGTTCCAGCTGATGCCTGGGCCGCGTACAAGCGGCTCGGGAACGTTGAGCGTCAGCCACAGACCGTAAACTGAGGACTGTTCTGCAGCGGGATGGCGGTCAGTTCGCAGGTAGTTCGGCGACGAGTCCAAGCCGTCGGGCTCGATCGAGCAGGTTCTTGACTGAGGAGGCAGACCATTTTGCGCTTCCTCGTGGGGTTCGCTCATGCAGACGCTCGAGCTGGCCAGCGATGTCGCGGAGCGACAGGTTTGGGTTAGACTGCGAAATCCCTGCCACGAGAGTCATCAGGCGATCTTCGGGAGACAGAGGAGACGCCCGCTTTAGCAGTGTGGAGTCGGCCAGGTGCTCTGTGACGAGCCACCTCACTGCCCGCCGCAGTCGTTCAGGCGTCCAGTCGAGGCCGCGCTGCTTCAAGACCCGAACGATGTCGTCCCAGTTGTGGTCGGGTCGCATCCGGCGGACCGTCGGAAGCCACTGGTTCATCGTTGATTGTAGCCGTCGGCCATAGGCTGCCTTTTGTACCGCTGTCATCTTCGCCAGGGCTTCGGGCCTGCGCTCCCGGATACCAGGATTGCCTGGCAGCCGCCCCTTCGATCGTGCAGCGATAATGCCGGCCTTGGTCCGCTCTGAAATCAGCGCACGCTCGAGTTGGGCAACGGCGCCGAGTACCTGTAGCGAAAACATGCCCTGTGGCGTCGACGTGTCGATCGGATCTCGGAGAGATCGGAAATGCGCGCCCTTCTCAGTCAGATCCTCGATCACCTGAAGAAGATGGCTTACCGAGCGCGCGAGGCGATCGAGGCGCACCACGACCAGGACATCGCCGGCGCCGATATCGCTCATCAACCGCAGTAGGGCAGGGCGAGCTCTTGACGCCCCGGATCCATGTTCCTGAACGACCACGTCGCAGCCAGCCGACCGCAGCTCAATTTCCTGCGCTTCCGTCGCTTGTTCGTCCGTCGACACGCGCGCGTACCCGATTTGTCGGCCCTGTGGTCGTCCGGAGCGTCGATCTTGCGCTTCACGGGCCATTTGCGGCGTCTCTCAGCTTAGGAAAGGGCGTTTGTACAAACACCGAAGATATCAACAAACGATCGTTTGTAAACGTCTCTAGTGGCCCTTTGGGTAGCTCCTACGGCTTCGATGAGGCTGAAAATCAACCATTTCTAGCCTCCTGACCGCCCCAGGGCGTGGTGCTGTACAGTCCCGATATGAGGTCATTATCGATAGTGAGCTTTCTTGCCGAAGATATCGCCTGTGACTGTCGCTTTTATTTCCCGATTTCAATTGAAGTCGTAAGCTGAAGTTCAGTACCGCCGTTTACACCTTACGGCTTCAAGCGCGGGGAGGGGACCTTCAGAGCCTTTGGTGAGGTCGACGCGGAACCGATCGCGCCACCGCCGATCTCGCCCTGCGGCTTCGTAAGGGCGAGACGTGCCGGAGTCGTGCTTCCGAAGATCAGTTCGCAGCTGGCCGAATGCCGCTCGATCCCGCGCGCGTCTGTAGCTCGTCCGTTTACGCGCGCATGGCCGCTCAGGCGTCACTGTGGTCGACGGAAGGACGATTGTGAGTCTCGCGAGCCATTTGCAGTGCCCGAGTCTCGCAGCTTGTGCCCCATCCACGAATTGACTATTTTGCATGACTATGAGTGAGCATCTGGCCTTGGTTCTGACGACAGTGAACGCGCCCTACAGCGAACAGCTCGACGGGGTGGCGCTGGCTCATTGTCTTTCGGATCTAGATCTGGCGAAGCAGTATCCTGGGCAGGTCAGTGCCTTCCTTGGAGAAGTACCGGTCGAGCAGCAGATGGAGTTCGCCGCCGCGCACCAGATAGCGGTTGATGATCTGAAGGCTTTCGCGGCCCATTTCTCTGCCTGGTCCGGCGAGAGCTATCAACTCGCTGCCTGATGATCGAGGTCCATAGCCGTCGTCCGTCCGAATGGCGGCGGCTTTTCGCCATTGCTGCCGATCTGATCGACCAGCTCCGGGAGAAGGCCGGAGGTTTTGAATTCGAATGGTCGTTTGGCGGCGGCACGGCGATGATGATCCACATCAACCATCGCGAAAGCCACGACGTCGATATCTTCCTCGACGACCCTCAGCTACTCGGCTTCATTGACCCATCCAAGAGCCAACTGAGCTTCAGCACGGGTCCTGCCGCATATGACGGCGACGGGACGAGGTTTCAGAAATTCGCGTTCGAGGGCTTGGGCGAGATTGACTTCATCGTGGCCGGGGCCTTGACCGGGACACCTTTCGAAAAGCGAGAGGTAGAAGGTCGTTCGGTATGGCTTGAGACCATTCCCGAGATCATTGCCAAGAAGGTTTATTACCGAGGCGCGGAGCCCAGACCGCGGGACATCTTCGATATCGCAGCCGCCGCGCGATCGCATCGAGCCGGCGTTGTCGGAGCCCTCCGGGCATTTCCGGATCGTGTCGCTCGAACAAGGGAGCGGCTTGCAGAGCTGAATCCGGAGTTCGTCAGACGGACGATTGCACAGCTCATGATCATGCCAGACTACGAGGAGATGGCTGCTGATAGCCTTGCCACTGCAACAGCCCTGCTCGAAGAGGTGCTGTCGCCAGCGACATCATCCTGACCAACGCCGGCAGCCGGCTTCAAGCGGGGGAGGGGCTTTCAGAGCCCAGACGCCTTGGTGAGATTGACGCGGAACCGATCCCGCCGCCGCTGATATTTGCGCGTCATCTCGGCCGAGGCGTGGCCAAGCTGCTTCTGGACGTAACGCTCCTCGATGTCGGCCGAGGAGGCAAGGCCGGCGCGCAGCGAATGTCCTGAGAACAGCAGTTTCCGTTCCCCTTCCGGAAGATCCGAGCGGACGCCGGCGGCGAGTGCGGTCTGCTTGACCAGGCGCGCGACATGCTTGTCGGAGAGCCGCTCGACGTCGACGGTCTTGTTGTCCTTGAAGATGCGCCGGAAGAGCGGGCCTCTCGCGATGCGGCCGAAGCGGATCCAGCTCTCGAGGGCAGCGACGGGGCAGGTCTGGTCGGAGGCGCCGCGGCCGACCTCGACCTCGCGCCAGCCGGTCTTGCCGCGCAGCGTCACCAGGACGCCCTGGTCAGGAAAAATCTCGATCCAGCCGGCGCCGTCGCTGTGGTTGCCATCGAGATGGTCGTCGCGCGCGACGTCGAGGCCGACGATTTCCGAGCGCCGCAGCCCGCCGGCGAAGCCAAGCAGCAAAATAGCGCGGTCGCGCAGGCCGCGCAGATCATGGCCGAGCGTCGCGATCATGGCGATGAGATCGTCGCCGAGCACGGCCTCTTTTTGCCGCGGTGGCTTTGCGTGCTTGCGGCGAATGCCGGCGAGCACGGTGGCAATATGCCGATCGGCGCGATCCATTGGCACGCCGCGCTGGGTAAAGTTCCAGGCAAGACCGGAGAGGCGCCGCTCGATCGTCGCGACAGAAAGTGGGGGGAGGCCGCGTCTCGGATCCCCGGCGGCGCAGGCGCCAATATAGAGGCCGATGACCTGGCTCGACGGCGGCATCGGATCGAATCCCTCCCGGCGGCACCAGCTGGTGAAATGCCGCCAATCCTTGGCGTAAGCGTCTCTCGTGTTGTCGGAGCTGGCCGCCTTGGCGTAGGCCGTCGCGGTCTCGACGAGGGCTTCCAGACGCGCCGGCGCCCGCGAGGCGGGGGGTGAGGAGCCCATTTCCAGCACAAGGTCGACGATGTCGGGCAAATCGTCGTGGGTCGGTTCGTCGGTTATGGCCCTGTTTTCCGGGGGATTTTGCATGATTTGGGAGGCTATCAGAATACGTCCGATAAGGCAAGCTTATCGGACATAAAAGCGTTGCGACAGGCTGTGCGCTTTGCACCGGATCGCTAGCGAAAAGCGCACGATGGCGTTATCGTCCACGCCATGATTCGTCCCGCCATGTCGCCGATTGCATCGACCTGCGAGCCGCCCACCGTGCCCGGCTGGGCGACCCAGCGCGGGTCGGTGACAAGCGATGCGGAGGCGGCGTTCATGGCCGGCGCGGCGTTGCATGCGCTCGACACTCTGGTGCGCGCGGCACCGCCCTGGGCCGGCGCCTGGCGCCAGCGCCAGGCGTTGAAATGCGCCGCGGCCGCCGTGCGCCTCGCCGGCCGCGCCGAGGACGAGGCGGCGCTGCGCGACGCCTGGCATCTGCGCAGCCCAGGCGACGATCCCGGCCCCTCCGGCGCCATTTTTGTGGCATGGAAACGACTGGCCTCACGCTCGCCGGCGGTCGACGCCGACGGCCTGCGCGGAATCTGCGACTTGCTCGGGGTCCGCTGGGATGGCGCGCTGGCGACCATCCCCGAACGCATGGACGATCTGCTGCGGTCCGCGCCGCCGGCGCCGTTCATGGCCGCCGCCATCGCCGGGCACGTCCACGCCGCGCGGCCGGAGGCGGCGTTTTTGGGCTGGTGGCTCGCCGACCTGTCGCTGGCGCAAAGATTGCGCTGGCCGCGGCCGGTGCCGCTCCTGATGGCGCAGGTGCATTCGTCAGCCTTTCGCACCGAGGGCGCACGAGGCGCAAAAATACGGCCGGGGGAGCAAAAGTTCGAGCGGGCGGTCTGCCTCGCGGTCGCGCAAGCCTCGGTGGAGGCCTGCCGGCTGGCCGCCGACATCGCCCGGAACGCCGCCCGGCTTGCCGCGGCGGCGCCCAAGCTCAGGGCGAAAGGGGCGGGGGAGGCGATCAGGTTGCTTCTCGACGAGGACGCCGTGCCCGGCTCGCTGCAGACGCCCCATCTGTCGCGATGGGGCGCGCGGCGCCTGTTCGAGCGGCTGACCGGTCTCGGCGCGGTGCGCGAACTGTCCGGCCGCGCCACCTTTCGCATCTACGGGCTGTGATGATGGCGGCGCGTCCGACGAAGGCTCGCCGAGGAAATGGGGATGGGCAACGACTGTTGCTTGACCGAGATCTCGACCACCTGCCGCCGGAGGTTCGGTGGCGTGAATGGATGGGGCGGGTCGAGGCCGTCATTTTCGCTTCCCACCAGCCGGTGTCGCGGGAGGTTCTTGCGCGGATGGTGGGCCGCGACTGCAATCTCGATCTTCTGATCGACGACATCCGCGCCGAACTGCGCGGCCGACCCTACGATCTAGTGGCGGTCGCCGACGGCTGGCAGCACCGCACCCGGCCGGCTTTTTCAGACGCTATCCGCGCCGCTTCGGGCGTCAGCGAACAGACCGTCGACCTGTCGCAATCGGAAGCGCTGGTGCTGATGACGGTGGCGTATTTCCAGCCGATCACCCGCGCCGAGCTGTCCGGTTTTTTCGGCCGCGAGATCAGCCGCGACCTCATTGGCAATCTGCGCGGCGCCGGCTTCATTGCTTCCGGACCGCGCGCGCCGCAGCCGGGGGCGCCCTACACCTATGTGACGACGAAGACCTTCCTGTCCCACTTCAGCTTCGAGACGCTGCGCGATCTCCCCGACATGGAGAAGCTCGAGGACGCCGGCCTGCTCGACAAGGCAAAACTGCTCGCCGACTTGTCCGGCGCGCTCGGCATTGTCAGCGAAGACGCAGAGGCGGAGGAGCAGGGGCTGCCATGACGCCACCGCCATTCGGGGAAGACACGATCCGTGCCCTCGCCACCGAGGAATCCTTCGCGCGCGGCAAAAGCTACTTTCGCAGCGGGGCTGTTTCCGAACTCGTGCGCCGCGGCGATGTCCTGACCGCGCAGGTCGAAGGCAGCGAATTCGCGCCTTACGTCGTGTCGGTCAGGCTCCGCGATGGCGGCGTCGCCGACACGCGCGGCGTGATCGAGACACGCTGCTCCTGCCCCTACGACTGGGGCGGCGCCTGCAAGCATGTCGTCGCCGTGCTCCTGAAGTTTGTTGCCAAGCCGGGCGAGGTCGTGGAAAGGCTTCCGCTCGCGGACATGCTCCGGGACCTCGATCGGGCGGCGCTGGCGGCGCTGCTGATCAGCCGGGCCGAGGAGGATCCGGGCTTGGTGCTCTGGCTCGAGGCGGAACTGGCCGTCGGCGCGCCGGACGGATTTTTGGCGGGTGCGCGTCGCACCGCCGTCGATCCGAAACCGATCAGACGGCAGGCTGAGGCGCTGCTGTCGGGGCGCAATTCCCGAAGACGCGGCTGGAGCGACGATGTCCCCGCGATCGACGAGGACGGCGTCGCGGCGCTGATCGACAAGGCGAGGCCTTTCCTCGAGGCGGGTGACGGTCGCAACGCCCTCGCCATTTTGGAGCCGGTCACCGAGGCCCTGGTGCCCGCATGGCTCGAACAGGCCGACTGGGACGAAACGCTGCACGAGTTTTTTCCCGTGCTCGGCCAACTGATCGCCGAGGCGGTCCTGATGAGCGATCTCGCACCTGGCGAACGCGACGACCTGATGGCGCGGCTCGATGTCTGGCAGGGCGAACTCGACGGCTACGGCCTCGACGACCATCTGCAGGTCGCGATCGATGCGCTCGAACAGGGCTGGGATGAGATCGGTCTTGCGGACGTGATGGCCGGCCGGGGACGAACCTGGCCGCTCTCGGGCCTGGGCGACTGGATCATGGAGCGGCTGACGGAAGCCCGGCTGCGGGTGCTCGATATCGGCGGGCGGGCGGAGGAATTTCTCAACCTCGCCAGAGCGGCGGGACGGCATGGCGATCATGCCGCGATGCTCGTGCGGCTGGCACGTGTCGCGGAAGCTGCCGCTTATGCCCGGAAACAGTTTCGCTCCGCCGAAGAGGTTCTGCTGCTCTCACAGGTCTTGAAGGAGGCGGGACAGATCGACGAGGCGCTGGAACTGGCCGAATGGGGTCTGACGCTGAAGGCGGAAGAGGACCGCTCCTATGGGATTGTCGGTCTCGCGCGCTGGCTGCGCGATTGCGCCGCCGCGCTGGCCAGGAGAGAACCCGCATTGACGGCGGCGGGCGCCGCTTTCGAGCACAGTCTGTCGCTCGATGATTTTCGGGCGGCCGAGACCCTGGCCGGACCGGAATGGACGGCGATGCGCGCCCGCCTTCTCGCGAAGCTGGCGGCGGCGAAACACGCTCACGACCGGACCGAGATTTTCCTGAACGAAGGCAGGATCGACGAGGCGGTGCGGTCCGTCGACGTCGAGAACGTTTTGCGCAATCCGTCCAATACGGTTCTTATGCGCCTCGCCGAGGCGGCGCACGCCAGCCATCCCGACTGGGTCATCGATGTCTGCGAGCGCATGGCCGTCAACGTCATGGATTCGGGCCAGGCCGGATTCTACGAACTGGCGGCGCAGTGGCTGGAAAAGGCGGTGCTCGCCTATGATGCGGCGGGCCGGTTCGACGACTGGATCGAAAGAATCGACAAGCTTATCGAAAAACACCGGCGCAAGCACAAGCTCAAGCCGCTGCTCCAAGCGTTGCGCCCGGGCGCATAGGCATGGCCGGACGGCCTTGGAGAGCCAAACCGCCATATCGTCGCACGAACGCGGCAACATCGTCGATAGACCCTGACCGACGCTATTCCAGACGGTAGCCAAGGGTCCGATATCCGGTCCGCCGCTTCGCGGCCATACGCGCCAGAACCTGCACGGCCCCGTCGACATAATCATAGACGAGAACGTCGGACTTGCCCTGATGTTCGCGATGCAGGCGCCCGACATACTGGGCGAGCGTCCCCTTCCACGAGATCGGCATGGTCAGGAACAGCGTGTCGAGCCGATGGTCGTCAAAGCCTTCTCCGAGATAGCGGCCTGTCGCCAGAATGAGCCGTTCCTGATCGTCCGATACGCGAAGGGCAGCCTCGGCCGCATTGCGGTCCGCAGCCTTCATGCCGCCGCGCAGGACCACGAGATTGCGAGCAAACTTGGCAAATCGCGCCTGCAAGCGTTCGAGATGATCCCGCCGTTCGGTCAGCACGACCGGCGACCGCCCCGCTTCCAGCGCCTTCAGCACGTCGTCGAAGATCAGATCGTTGCGGGGCTCGTCCACAGCAAGCGCGGCATAGATTGCTGGCATCGAGGGGCGTTCCATGTTCGCAAGGGAAAGCGGAAGCTGGAATGTGGTCGATCGTTCCAGGACACGGTGGCTCAATGTGCTTTCGATTGCCTGGTGGCGCGCACTCGCGCGATACCGGACCGGTCCGCATTGCATGAAGATGATCGGATGGTGCCCGTCCTTGCGCGCGACAGTCGCCGACAGGCCGAGGACGTATTTCGCCTTGGCGCGCCGCGCCACCAGCTCGAAGCTTGCTGCGGACAGATGATGGCACTCGTCTACGACGAGATGGCCGTAGTCGGCCACCAGATCCGAAACTTCGCCGCGCCGGACAAGGCTCTGGATAAGCGCGATGTCGATAATGCCTGTCGGTTTGCGGCGCCCGCCGCCAATGACGCCGATATGCTGCGGGTCAATTGCGAGGAAGGCTTTCAGACGTTCGACCCACTGGGCGAGCAGTTCTCGGCGGTGCACGAGGATCAGCGTGTTGCGGGCGCGCTGCGCGATCAGTGCCGCGGTGACGACCGTCTTGCCGAATGCCGTGGCGGCAGCTAGCACGCCAAAGTCGTGCGCCGCCAGCGCTTCATTGGCTTCGACCTGCCTGCCCCTCAGCGCGCCGAGAAACCGTGTGCCTTCGGGAAGCGAAGCTCCCGATTCCCGGCGATCCTCCAGGTCGACGTCACCGCCGTGATTCCAGATCAGGCCGATCACCTCGTCCAGACAGCCGCGCGGCAGGCCGACATGACTCGGATGCACCTCCGCGCAGGAAATGATCCGGGGTTTGCCGAAGGTCGACAGGCGCATGGCCTGGGCGCGATAGAACTCCGGATTCTGGAAAGCAGCCAACCGAATGAGCCGCGCCACCATGGTGGCGGGCAGGCCGGTGCGTTCGACATAGGCCTGATCCGCGAGCACGATCTTGATTCGGTCTGGCAGCGGCTCGGTGACTACGATCGGAGCACGCCTGGAAGGCGTCATCCGCCAGGGCTCATCCGCTGCTTCGTCCTCGACCGGCAATCGCACGCCGAGCACGCGGCCCCGCATCTCCGCCTCGTCTACCAAGCGGCTCACCGCGTCGGCGGGCAGAAGCGGCAATGACGACAGGAACGCCCACTGGTCGGCATAGGGACGCAGATCTCGATCGACAAAGACGCTGTTGCCCTGTTCCCGCGCGCGCCGCTGCAGCGGAAGGGCGATGAGGTTCCCGAATCCGCCAATAGGCATGGTGTCCTGGCTTGGAAAGAAGCGGTCGTAAGAAGCAACGCCGATTTCCGGGCGTCGCTCCATGGTCTCGGTCACGAGGAGGGAGCCGAGCTGTCGCGCGGTGCGCGCCGGGATCGGTTCGGAGAAGAAAATCCAGAGATGCCCGCCATTGCCGGACCGCGACCGCTCGAGCGCGGAATCAATGCCCTTGGCATCGCAAGTTTCCATCATGGCGATTGCATCCGCGGACCAACTCTCGCCGTCGAAATCAGCCGCCAGGAACCAGCAGGTTTCGTCGAGCAGCAGCGGGTAGACCCCGGCAACGAAGTTCTCGGAGCCGCGTCGCGACCCGGTCGCGCCACGCAGATGGTTTTCAATTACGTCGTCGGAGACCGGAATGAAGGCCTGACGTGGACATTCGCCACATTTTACCCGCGGCTTGCCGCAGATTCCCTTCACCCACTCATTGGCGCAGGCCGGCGCATAGCCCGACCGCCCCGCCTTCCTGTTTTCCCAGCGGACCGGATGCACGTCCGATCGGCCAGCAAATAGGCGGCGGAACAGAGCAATTTTGTCTACCGCCGTTGACGCATTGGTGACCGGCGCGGCTTCGGCGAAAGGCGCGGACAGGTCCGCCAAGGGGAGCAGTGCCTGTGGCTGATCAAGCTCGACAAGTCTTGCTTCAAGGGCTCGTCGCTCCGCAGCCAGCGATTCCAGGCGGGCACGGATACGGTCAATCTCATCGTCTCTTTCAAAATCGCATTTCGACACAGCCTGAACCACTGTCTGTCAATCAAACGCCAGATATGTCAGCTCGGCCTCCAACAGGCCGATATGCTCTGGTACCATGACCACCTAACTGCCGTTCTCTAACACGTCGATAAGCGCCAATCAGGGCAGAAAGATCGACGCCCTGGATATCAATCGTCCTTTGGGGAGCTTCGTCCTCGATCATGACACGCTTGCGCATCCACTGGCAGAGCGGTTGCAAGGCTGCAGCAAGGCTACCGGCGGCGAGAATGCGCTGACGCCAGAAGATGATTTCGAAAGCCTCCGTCCCGGCCGTCAGATGATCGTGACATTCTTCTGCTATTTGGTCGAAACAGCGGATGCGCGCGGCTGAAGATAGGTTGATCAGCGTCCTGGCCGAGCCGGGATCAACGGCCGTCGGAAGGCTGAGGAGTCGCGCGATCAGCGAACTCTTTGCGAGAAAGCCCTTGGCGGCCTCCATGCGGAGCATGTCATGAAGGCAGCGCTCGAAACGCCGCGTTGCCGCTTTCACGCTGACTTTCGCGGCTGTTCTCAGGTCGAAATGGCAAGTGGCGCAATGATGCTGCGGAATAAGGCCCGATTGATTAAATGCTGCAGTGCCGCTGCCGCAAGACGGACACCGGTCACGCAGCCCGCAGCCGTGCATCGGGCAGGAGATACTGCTCGCCATCCGCCACCGCCGGCGGAAGTAAGGCGCCAAATCGGAGGTGAGGCACTGAGGGCAGAATTGCAGCCAGGTCGAGCGCCCTCGGTGGCCGGTCTGGCGCAGTGGTAGCAGGAGGCGCGTGCGCTCATCCTGCGCAAGGGTCATTGCAGCCAAAGTGTCTCGCGCAACTCCGGAATAGTGATGAAGCAGGCGCGCCGCGCCATCCGGCAGCGCAAGATCGAGCCGCGCCGACCACATGCCGCCGTCTATCCCGAAAACGTCGGCAAAATGGCGCGGTGCGATGCCATTGGCGAACGCCAGGCGATTGAGCCAGCTCGATAGCAGCTCATCCGCTTGCGGCACGACCACGACTGGCCAGCGGTCGGAATGAATCTCCCGGTAGTGCGACTGCACTTCGATCGCGAACTCGGCCGTGCCGGTCATAGCCGCTATAGCAGGGCTTCGCGCACCGGCGCCTGACGACGGGCCGAGAGTGGAATGTGGCCTAACCGATCGATCATCGCCATCGAGATGCACTCGGCGCCGGATCGGACGGCGACCGCCGCCGCCTTGGTGAGGATGGCGACGACCTCGCCGATCAGGCCCTCCGAGAGCGAAAAGATCTTGCGCGCCATCTCTTCCTCCGACAGGTCGGAGCTTTTGGCGAGCGGCAGGGCCGCCTCGAGACTGTCGAGGAGCGCCAGATATTCTTCGCCATAGCGCCACCGCGGGACCGCGCACAGCTCGAACCGGCTCGCCATTTCATCGGTCGCATTGATAAAGTCATAGACGGCGACCTCACCGATCAGCACCGGCGAGATGTCGTGAATCCGGCCAAGCCGACGCAGGAAGGCGAAGATCGCCTCGACGTCGCGGGTGCGGCCGCGTAACGCGTTGTGGAATTCGTCGAAGATCAGGATTCGGGGCGCGAGGCTGGCGAGCAAGTGATCGAGTTGCGCAGCCTTCCGACCACATTGCGGACGTTGCCGATCGGCGCTTTCAGCGCCTGAAGGACGCTGGCATAGAAATGGGCAAGCCCCGCGCCCTCGTGGGTTTGCACGATCCAGACCCGTTGCGTCGGAGACATCCTCAAATGCTCGATTGCGAATCGCTCGGCGACCATCGTCTTGCCGTTGGCGTAAGGACCAATCAGCATCAGGCCGCCGGTGCGCAGTGCAGCCGGACGGGAAAGCAAGTCGGCCAACCGCTCATGAGCGTCCAGCGCCGCGTGATGGCCGATCCAGCGCGGCGAGCGGATGAAGGCGATCCGCTCCTCGATGTTTCCATCGAGATAGGGCCGTACATGGTCGAGAAGATGATCGGCCATTCACGCGCTACCATTCTTCGATCGGCAGCCGCCGCTTTTGACGCACCGGGTGCTCCACCGGGGCCGGCGGCACCGGCGCCATTGCCTCATAAGGCTTGGAAGCTCCCGCCGCATGGCCAGCGCGAACGGCGTTGCGCAATTCCGTCTTCTTGTGCTTGGCGGTTCCGGCAACGGACGCAATCTCACGGCGGAGCTGGACCTTCTCGACATTCGACCGGGCATTCGCCATCCGGCGGTTGGCGCGGTCGCTTTCGTGCTCCCACAGGGTGACCGGCGTCAAAATCCCGTCACGGCGCCGGACCGAGCGAAAGGCGACACCTGCGGGGTCGCGGACATAGACATGACTGATGTCGCGCGGATCGTAACGAATCTCCAGCTTGCCCAACCGGTCGCGTTCGGGAACGAACGAACCGAGCCATGGCGCGTAATAGAACAGGGCAAACATGCTGATGCCTTGCGGCGTCAGGCGCCGTTCGGCACCCGGCAGAAACGTCAGCAGGACGTCATGCGCGTCGTAATTGAAGCGCGGATTATCCACCGCGTGTGCCTGCCACTCGGTAAGCGGCACTTTTAGCGTCTTGGCGTTCTCCTGGAGATTGTGATCGACGACAGCAAGCGCGACGCAACGCTCGAGATCGGCAAAGCTCAGGCAAGCACGTTTCTCGGACGGATATTCGTCACGGTCGGCCACCGATCGTCCGGTCGATCCCGGGTGCGTAGCAAGCACGGCATTGAGCTTGCCCAGCAGACGCTCGACCACACCACCCTGATGGACGCGGCCGCGGTCACGATATCGGATGCCGATGCCGTATTCCTCGCAGCCGCGCTGAAACGCCCGCCCCTTGAACTCCTTGGCCGAGTCCGTGACGAGTCGGCGTGGTCGGCCGAGCATTGGCCAGTCATGGTCAAGGCCGCGTGCGGCCATCCACTGCTCCTTCGGGCACATTGCGTGCGCAAGACAGAGTGCGACGGAGAGGGAAGACGGCTTTTCCAGGGACAGGCAGAAACCCAGAATGCAGCGCGAGAACACGTCGGTGAGGATGGTCAGGTAGGCGCGGCCGACGAAAATGCCGGCACCGTCGACCACCTCGACGAAGTTGATGTCGGTCGGCGTGTGATCGATCTGACAGACGTCGAGCGGGCGCGGGGCATGGATATAGCCCGGCCGCGGCTTGAGGCGACGAAGGTGCTTCGGGTTGGCTGACCGCCCCTTGGCAATCTCTTCCGGCGTGAACAAAGCCGGGATGCGGCGCGCGGCGGCAATGTAGGACGGCGGTCGAAGGCCGGCCTCCTCGCAACGCGCGCGGATTTCGGCGACGACAGGGGCAAGCGGCGGCGCTTCCAGAACAAGCCACTGCTCGCGCAATGTCGCAGCAATGATTTCCTCGATCTTCGACGGCAACCGCTTCCGGCGTGTGTTGCCCGTTTTCGGCAAGAGCACCGTTACTGTTCGGTCGTCACGATAGCGCGCCAGGAGATTGTAGATCTGACGGGTCGACAACTGCAGCTCAGCCGCTACGCGAGCAATCGCCGATCGGCGCGGCGCGGAACCATCGAGGACCTTGTCGAGTTCGCTCGCTATCCGCCGCGCCTGCGACCAGTGGTCGTCGGTCGCAGTTCGGGACGCGGCCGAAGGCCCCTTTTGCACCAGCTTCTGCAAGGCGGCACCCCATGATTGAAATTCTTAGCGAGAAATCAGTCGCGCAATACCACCCAAAGCCAACGCGGATATGACATTCGCAGGATTGAAATCCGCAAGTAAAAGCCACAACCGCGGCACTGACCCGCCTCGACGAGCGGCTGGCCCGCTCGCCCGTCCGCGACGGCTTTGTCGAACGCCAGAACTTTGCAGATGCCGCCGCCGCGCTGTGGATCGAGGGCGAGCTCGTGCACCTTGAGGATCTCGTCCTGCACGACGCCCATATGGACATCCGCACCCCGACCCATGAGCTCACCCGGGCACATGCGGTGCTGCGCGCCCGCCGCCACATTTTTGCGAACAAGCCGAACTGGGCGCTCGGCCGCGACGGGCTTTTGGCGCTGACTGGCCGCGGCGGCGCAGCTGCGGAGCCGGCGCAAAAAGGCCGCGACGGCGAGGGTGCCTGGCCTTCTGAAGAGGGCGTCGATGAGGGGGGGTCGTCGGCCGAGCAGGACGCGTTGGCGCACGAGTTCGCCGAAATCGACGCCTTGCTCGCCCGATCGACAAAGGTGCTCGCCGGCATCGAGGCCGGTCCAAAAAGGCCGATCGCGAACGACCGGCCGGCGCTGGTCTACGACCTCGACTGGGATGAGGATGCACGGCTGGTTGAATGGCAGGCAGTGCTGCAGGCAACAATCGACCTGCCCGCCGTGCTGCGCGTCGCGTTGCTTATCGACGCCTGGACCGAGATCGAGGTCTTGCAGCACGCGCCATGGCTCGGGCCGCTTTTGGCCGCGGCCCTGCTGCGTCAGACCGGCACGACCGCCAACCATCTCGCCAGTCTCTCTGTCGGCTTGCGCGCTATCCAAAGGGACCGGCGGCGCGCCCGTGAGAAAAGTGTGCGGCTGCTCGCTGTCCTCGAGACCATCCACGCGGCGGCATCGGCCGGGCTGAAAGAACATGACCGGCTGGTGCTGGCGCGGTGCCAGCTGGAGCGGCGCTTGCGGTCGCGGCGGACGAACTCGCAACTGCCGCGGCTGATAGACTTGGTCCTGGCGCGGCCGCTGGTGTCGACGGCCATGGTCCAGAAGGAACTGGAGGTCAGCCGGCAGGGTGCGCAGGATCTTGTAGGTGCGCTCAATCTGCGCGAAATCACCGGCCGAAAGCGGTTCCAGGCCTGGGCCGTTGTCTGATGACCGGGAATGCAGCGCGTTCTCGGCGTCCGTGCGTCGCCGCCGGCCCGTCGGGCCCTCGATCACCTCCAGCCGACCGGCATAGCCGTCGCTTGAGGCGTCCAATTGGACGCCCATTTTGCCGTCTCTATCCATGCAGTCACCTCCGTCCAAATCAGAGGATTCTTCGCATGGTCAGGCCAGGCTGAGCAGGGCCGGAATCGAGGGGGTCGGATGAGCGCTTACAGGCGTTCACACACGAGAAAGAATGGTTCGCTGCCATCGTGCGGGCGGCGACGGCTGCGGAAAGCTGCCTGGAAGCCAATCTTTGAATCTGGCGACATGTAACGCCTGGCACCGGATACTCAGATCAGGCCGCAGGCGGAGTAGCATTCGCCGTCGGCGAAAACCGTTGTCGAGAATTTCGGAGCGGGATTTCTGCGCCGATCTGCAGGGCTTCCTTGATCAGGCCACCCGGACTTTGAAGAACGACGGATATCCGCTCCTTTTTCTCTACCAGCTCGTGGAACCGATCGGTGGCGCCATCGGTGATCTCGCCCTTGATGCTGATAATTTCGAGGTCGCCCGGGAGATCGAGAAGTTCGACTTCGGCGGCTATCGCTGAACTTGAAAAGATTGCCAGCCCCATCATCGCGCAGACGGCTGCCCAACGCATCATAAAATTCAAGAACCCCCGTTGCCCAGCCTATTCTCTACCAAAGCGGTGGCGCTGATCAATGGTCAGTCTTTGGTAAACCCACGTCTGCTACAGGTCTGTACCTTCACGGGGGATGGGCATGACCGGATGATGGACCAATCGTCTAACGCAGGCACATGGCAGGTCACTCGCCTCCTGGTTCTCAAACGCGACAACTACCGCTGCGTGGCCTGCTCGACACCCGTGAAATCCGCCGAGGCTGATGTTCACCATCTCCTGCCGCGGTCAATGGGCGGAAGTGACGAACTCTCGAACCTCATCACCCTCTGCGATGGGTGCCACGCATCTCATCATCCAAATCTTGCAGGCGGACTAGCACGCAGGGTTATCGAAAGATGGGCGGTCAGGCTGGCCAGATGGCTGGATACTGACGGTCAGTATTCGGAAGCGGTCGCGAATTTCGGCCCGGCTCTCCGTCTCTTCGGGTTGGATCGGTTCCGCCAAGGGCAACTGCCGATCGTTCTGGCTGCCCTGTCAGGCAAATCCGTTCTCGTCGTCAGCCCAACCGGATCCGGCAAGACGCTGTGCTTCCAACTTCCTGCGGTTCTCCGTTGCGGTCTCACCATGGTTGTCAGTCCGCTGAAGACCCTGATGGCGGAGCAGGTATCGGACCTACTCGCCAAAAAGATTCCGGCCACCTTCATCAATAGCGATCTGAATGCAGAAGAGAAGCAAACGCGGTTTTCGTTGCTCGGCCAATCCGCGATCAAATTGCTGTATCTCGCACCCGAGCGGTTTTTCGTCCGCAGCGAGGAAGAGCGACAGCGCCTCAAGCAAACGAAGCCAACATTCCTGGTCGTCGACGAAGCCCATTGCGTCGACCAATGGGGTCGCGATTTCCGAACTGAATACGGCCGCCTACGTGAGGTCAGGGAGAAATTGGGATCGCCACCCGTGCTCGCATTTACTGCGACGGCAGGGAGGGAGATGCAGGAACGCATCCTGGCTTCGCTTGGTGTTGACGATGCCGTAGTTTTCGTCCGGGACGTAGACCGCCCCAACATCGCGCTCGCCCGTTGGAGGTGTGCGACCGAACACAGGGCAACGGAAATCGCTACTCTGCTCAGATTGCCTCAGCTCCGCGGCCAGAAGGCGATGATCTTCGTGCCGTCGGTAGCAGTCGGCGAGCACTTGCAGCAGGCACTATGCGATGGCGGGCTTGATGTCCCGTTGTACCATTCGAAGCTGGGAACCTCTTGGGATCGTCAGGAACTCGTGAAAAGATTCCTCGGGCAGAGCAGACCGTCAGTCGACCAGATCATTTGCACGAACGCGTTTGGGATGGGTCTCGATGTCCCGAACGTCCGCCTGGTGATCCACTGGCAGCAGTCGGCCTCTGTCGAGGATCAACTGCAAGAATTCGGCCGCGCGGGCCGGGACGGAAGGCCCTCTGTGGCTGTCATGTTCCACAATGGCTCAAGTGTAAACCGCGACGTCTCGCGTCTTCGATTCATGGCCGAGAAAACAGTCGCATCGACTGATGTCTTGATTGTCGATCGCGAACACAGGCTTGAACAACGCTTCCGCCAGATCGACCAGGTGAACGAGATGATGAGGTCGCAGAGCTGTATGAGAGAGGCGATCTCGACCTACTTCCAAGGCCCGAAATCCAGGGAACGTCCGAGTCTGTCAGTCAGAATTCTCGACTGGGTATTCGGGAGCCGCTCGCCCACAATGGGATTTCGAGCTTGCTGTGATCATTGCGACCGGGCCGAAATCAAGAGGCGTGGCATGAGCGGATACGTTGCCGGGGTTCTCAGCTAGCGATCTATGCGCCCTAGCCGATCTCGATCGTCTACAGATTTGTCAGCCGCCCGGATGATGCCTTTGGCAACCGGACGCTGCCCGATCCAGCTCACGGGTATCTTTGCCAAGGCCACCTTCTCGGGGCCCTTGAAGATGACCTCACCCTTGAGGCTGTCGAAATCGATGTCGAAAAGCAGCAGGTGATCAGTACTCGTGTCCATATGCCGAAAGACCGGTCCGCGTCCGTACCGGTTGCCTTCACCTGAACGGATCGCCCGTCAGCCGCATGGCAAACGATGACATGCCGCCTTGGATGACCGGGAAAGCGGCTGTCCGATTGGCAAGCTGACGGCCGACACGTACCAAATCGTGGTGAAAAAGGGGCTTCTCGAGTGAAGCAACGGGAAAGCTGTACGGCTTCATAATTCTGTTGCCGGGGCTCAGATAGATGTGATTGTGTCGACGAAGGGTCGGGCTTGGGGATGGCGAATGCTTCGGACAGTAGCGATGTATCTGGTTTTGATGCCGGTTCCGCTTTCGCACAATCCGCAGAGACTGCCGCCTTTCTCTTTAGCGGGATCTCCGACACCGGGAGTGAACCCGTCACTGAAATGTTTAGGGCACGCAACCTCGAGCGATTGTCGGAAGAACCACCAACCCTCCAGACGCAGATCGACATGATCAATCGGCAAACCCAAGAGACTGTCTATCCGCCTCTCAGCTCGAGCACGGTCTATTGGCCACAGAAGGACGGCGTACCTTACGAGTATCGGCAGGATCCCGGCTTCGGATGCGGTGCTCGGGAGGGTGGATACATCAAGTGCAACAGCGACAGTATGCACGGTTCGATCCTGCGGGAACCGTCCCGGATTATTGCTGCTGTAAGCTACTTCAACGCCAATTTCTGCAAAACCAAGGCATTCTAGAGGTAGAAGGGCCGATTGTCGGCCTGGAAGATCAGGCATGTACCCGCTGAGCGCCATGAATGGTGCTTGAATTCCCTTCCTCTTTGTCCGAGTGTCGCCGCGGTCGTGGAGGGGCATGATGACAATCAGAACAGTGTTAATAGCGTCGTTTCTCATCGTGTCGACGTTGTACGCGCACGCGCAGGAGATCCCAAGGTATGACCCGGCGGGGTACGGCAAGGACGTTTCCGATGTGAGCGGCGGATCAGCGATGATCTACAACGGATGCATGAAAATGGAACAAGAGGCTTACGACGATCTCAGGCCTGTGTGGTCTGGCGTTCCATCACAGACTCGCAGCTATTGTGACGAAGTCGCCAATGTCAGTGGAAGTTCCTACTCAATCCTGAAGGGCTGCGTCGAAATGGAAGCGAACGCGTCGGCATCAAGACCAGAGTTCAAATTCTAATGGCGCGTCGTTTCCTCGCGTCCGCCTGGCTCTTACTGCTGCCAACCATGGCGACAGCCGCCGAACCCACCGTCGTCAGTTGCCAGTTCGAGAAGATGCCTCCCATGATCCTGACATTCCGCGGTGGCATGGGTGCCGACGACAACTCGCTTCAAGTTGGCCAGACTAAGCCCGTTCCTATGAGTGTAGGATCGAATTTGATGACAGCAGCCTACGGCGCTCAAGAATTCACATTTTCCCTAAGGCTCCCTGCGAACGTAAGCGTCAGCGCTCCCGGTCAGGACACCCAGACGTTCTATGGCGAGTGCATAAGCTCGCTGCAGCAGTGAACGAAAAAGCCTTCCGGTTGCACAAGAGGTGCGAACGGTGAATGGTGTGATCGGTTTGACGGGGCGGATACTGTATTGCTCGAATTATTTTCGCGGATAGCGCGGCGGAACGACAAGCGGACGGAATCGGAAATCCAGGCGGACGTGCGACAGTTTATTCTGTCTGCACCGTTCGAACTAGAGGATGACGATGTCCGCATCGTAAATCTTGAAGCCCAGGTGGGTGACGGCAAGCGGATTGACGTCGAGGTCGGCTCCACCGTCATCGAGGTGAAGCGAGATCTTCGTCGTGAGAAAGCGAAGCGCGAAGCGGAAGAACAGCTGGCGGACTATGTTGCCCGCCGCATGACACAGACGGGGCTTCGATATGTCGGCGTGCTGACCGACGGCACCGAGTGGATTTGCTACAACCTCGTTGATGACCGCCTCCATCTGGTATCCGCGATAACGCTCGTCGCTGGCGAGGTCGAGAGGCTCGTCGTCTGGCTTGAGGGTGTCTTGGCGACTGCCCACGGCATCGCGCCGACCGCACAGAACATTGAAATGCGCCTTGGTGCCGGCAGCAGTTCCTATGCGCTCGATCGGGCAACGCTGTCCTCACTCTACGAACGGAACAAGACAAACCCGAGCGTAATCATGAAGCGGACGCTTTGGGCCCGCCTTTTGACATCGGCACTCGGGACCCAGTTCGAAGATACCGATGACCTCTTTATTGAGCACACGCTGCTGGTAAATTCGGCGGAGATCATCGCGCACGCCGTTCTCGGGCTTCATCTCGAATCCATTTCGCCTGCTGCCCTCCTTGCTGGCGATAAATTCGATGAGAGCGGCATCTACGGCGTTGTCGAACCAGATTTCTTCGATTGGGTTGTAGAGGTTGAGGAAGGCGACACATTCGTCAGGACGCTTGCCAAGAGACTGGCGCGGTTCGACTGGAGCGCTGTTGAGCAGGACGTTCTCAAGGTGCTCTACGAAAGCGTCATTGGCGCTGAAACCCGAAAGCGGCTGGGGGAATACTACACCCCCGACTGGCTGGCTCATGTGATCGTTGCCGAGACGGTCACTGATCCATTGGAATCACGAGTGCTAGATGCCGCCTGCGGATCGGGAACATTCCTGTTTCACGCGATCCGAAAATATGTCGCGGCCGCGGAATCTGCTGGCATCGGCATTCGGGAAATGATCGATGGGATTACCAAGCACGTGGTTGGCATGGATTTGCATCCTGTCGCCGTCACGCTTGCCCGCGTCACCTATCTTCTGGCGATCGGGCGCGAAAGGCTCACCGACGAGGATCGCGGCGTAATCCAGATTCCTGTCTACCTTGGTGACTCCCTGCAGTTTCAGGAACAGGGTGTCGATCTTTGGTCGGCAGGAAATCTTGTCATCCGTGCAGACGACGAGCGCGAGTTGTTCGATTCCGAACTCCGCTTTCCCGATGCTCTGCTCGAAGACGCGGCCAGGTTTGACCTTCTTGTGAACGAAATGGCCAACAAGGCGGCAGGCAGGAAAGCGGGTGATCCCATCCCTTCGCTGAACCCTGTGTTCAACCGGTTGGCTATTCCGGAGCAGCACCGCGCGGTTATCAATGGTACCTTCAAAACGATGTGCCGCCTTCACGACGAAGGACGAGACCATATCTGGGGCTACTATGTGCGGAACCTGGCGAGGCCGCTCTGGATGTCGCGTCCAGGCAACCGCGTGGACGTGCTGATCGGGAATCCGCCATGGCTTGCTTACCGACATATGCCAGCAAACATGCAGGCGACTTTTCGTAAGATGAGCGAGGCCCGTGGTCTTTGGGCTGGCGCAGAAATCGCGACCCATCAGGATTTGGCGGGTCTCTTTGTCGTAAGGGCTAGCGAACTCTATCTTCGCAAAGACGGCAAATTCGGTCTCGTGCTGCCAAATGCGGCAATCGACCGGGATCATTATGATGGTTTCCGGCGCGGGCATTATGGCGACGGAGCTGGAGGACTTGCGCTTTCATTCGGCCCTTCATGGGATCTCCGGCGCATACGACCCCACTTTTTCCCGAGGGCGGCGAGTGTGGTATTCGGAACGAGGTCGGAAGTCAGCCGACCGATGCCTGAAGAAGCGGAAATCTGGTCTGGCCGCTTGCGGACACCCAACAGCCACTGGGAAGAAGCCCGCCTTTCTCTCGTGCGGGCTGACGGCAAAGTCCGCCGGGTCGGGCAGATTACGAAATCGCCATATGCTCCGGCGTTTACGCAAGGGGCGACCTTCACGCCGCGAGTTGCTTTTGTTGTCGAGAAACAAGAGGTGTCACCACTTGGACGGGTTCAGGGCACCGTTGCGGTGAAATCGTCGCGAAGCGTTCAAGAAAAGAAGCCGTGGAAGGACTCGCCCGCGATAGAGGGCGTGATTGAGTCGGAATTCGTGCGGCCGTATTTTACGGGCGACAACGTGTTTCCTTACCGGGTTGGCAATCCGCTTCTTTCGGTGATCCCATGCAGTGCGCGAGAACTTCTCGACCAAAGCCAGATCGAAATGCACCCCGGCCTGCATCAATGGTGGTCTCGAGCCGTCGAGTTGTGGGACAGCAATCGCTCAAGCGATCGGATGACACTTGCCGATCGGCTCGACTATCAAACGACCCTTTCCAAGCAGCTTCCGATCCCCCCGCTTCGGGTGGTCTACAACCGTGCTGGTATGCATGTCGCCGCAGCTAAAATCGATAACCGCAGAGCCATTGTCGCCAACGGGCTCTATTGGGCTGCGGTTCATTCCGTCCAGGAAGCAGATTACCTTTGCGCGGTGTTGAACGCGCCTGTAACCACGGAGCTTGCCAGGCCGTTCATGTCGTATGGCAAGGACGAGCGCGATATCCACAAGCACGTCTGGGAAGTGCCTATCCCGCTATACGATGCCAATAATGAAATTCATCGGACGCTATCGAGGTTGGGCAGTGCGGCCGAAAGCATTGTGGCAGGCTTTGCAATCGACCGTGATCTCCATTTCGCGGCCACGCGACGACATATCCGGGAACTCCTGGATTCCACAGACGAAGGCCGCGAGATCAACGAGATCGTGTTCGAGCTGCTGTCGTAATCAAGGGTAATCCGCATGACCAATGCAGTGGAAGATGCTCTCGCTGATTTGCGGGGCGAAGTCGAAGGTGGTGGCGAGCTGGCGGCTGCTACCAAATCGCGGCGGAACACGGACTCAATCCAATTCTTTTGGAACGAAAATTCACGGAACGCTTCGGATCGGCTCCCGCAGTGCTCGAAAAGCTGGAACACGCCAGGGCGTCAGCTCGCCCCGAGATCGACTACGAGATCGACTACGAGAAGGTGAAGTCACTGGTCGAATACCAGTGCAAGAGATTCCGAGTGAAACCTGACAAATTCTTTCCGCTCAAAGGGAAAACCAAAGTCACGATCACCTCGCGGCTCGTGGGCGACCACATGATTCATATCGACGTGGACTTTTACGAATGCGCCGTTATCGAGAGGGTCGGCAACCAAGTGCGCGAGGGCTTGGAAGCATTGTGGGGAAACCGGACGAGCAAATGATCCACCTTCTCGCCTCCAGCAGAGGCCGAGCGCGATATACATTCAATGGCAACAACAATTGACAAGTTGATAATCGTTGCAGACGGCACTAACAAATGGGCGAGATCGGGGGACGAATGAAACCAGGTTCCAAGAATGGGGCAGTGTGGCGCCGTTGGGATTTACATCTCCACCCACCGGGGACCAAGATGTCCAATGGATATGGGAATTCGTCTCCAGAGATCGATGAAAAGTACATTGATGCACTCGAAGCGTCTCCCATCGAAGTTTTCGGAATTACTGACTATTTCAGCTGTGACAGGTCGTTCGAGATAATTGACGCTTTCCACAAGAGGCATCCTGATTCCCCTAAGGCATTTTTCATTAACATCGAATTTCGCCTCTCCGACGCAATTAACGCAGCGAGTGACAGCCCGCATCTTCACGTGATTTTCGACAGCGACGAGCAGTTCTGTCCCCGCAGAAAGATCGAGAAATTTCTGCAGCTGCTGACAACGAAAGGTGTGGATCGTTCCGGCGCCTCCATATCCTGCGCTGAACTTTCAAAGCCTGCGGACTATGAGTCCGCCTCGGTGGCGTTCGAGGATCTTAACAAGAAGCTCAACGAAGCATTCGGTGATAGCCAGCCCTATCTCCTCGCGTTTCCCGCTAAGAACGATGGCATGAAGTCCACCGACATGTCTTCACCTCGGAAAGTGAGGGTAGCGGACAACATTGACCGGATATGCCACGCCTTTCTAGGTTATGGCGCGAGCCGCGACCATTTCTTGCGAAAAGATCGCTATGACGACGGCCAGTCGGAGCCCAAGCCCGTGATCTGGGGCAGCGACGCGCATTCATTTGAAGATTTAGAGCGGCTGCAGGGAAACATCCCCTCCTACCCATACACGTGGATCAAAGCCGACACGACGTTTCGCGGCCTGCAACAGATCTGTTACGAGCCCGAAGCTCGGGTGTTCATCGGAGAAGAACCTCCCGTCGAGACGCGAAAGATCCAACATCCGACGAAGATTCTCAGAGGACTCAAGATAGGGCAGGTGAGAGGCTATGATGGCGCCCAGGGGCAGTGGTTTAAAAACGTAGACCTTCCACTCAATCCCGAACTGACGGCAATCATCGGAAACAAGGGAAGTGGCAAGAGCGCATTGGTCGACATCATCGGTCTGCTCGGCGAAAGCCGCCTTGAGGAATACTTCGCATTCCTGTCAGACTCCCCCGAAAACAAGAAATTTCGGCAGAGACGCTACGCAGAGAACTTCGAGGCCGAGCTTGAATGGCAGAGTGGAAGCCTCACCGCGAAGCGGCTGAGTGACCATGTCGAAAGTACAAAGCCGGAGTTGGTCCGCTACCTGCCGCAGAACTATTTTGAAAAACTCACCAACGAAATCCAGATCGAGAAATTCCGGCGGCAGATCGAAGACGTTGTTTTCTCCCACGTGGACGAGACCGAACAGATGGGTCAAGCCTCCTTCAAGGAGTTGCAGGATCTGAAAACTTTGCGCAGCAAGGACGAGACCAGTGCGCTAAAGACGCGCCTTCGTGCCCAGAACGTGAATCTGGTCGCCTTGGAGGAACAAGCTGATCCGCAGTTTCGCCGGACTCTGAAAGCGCAGCTTGATGCTAAGTATAATGAATTGAACGCTTTAGCCAAGCCGGAGGTGATGGACGCACCAGATGATATTGAAACCCCAGAACAGAAAGTCCTTTCAGCGACCGTCGAACAATACAGCGCCCAGCTTACAGCTCTGCGCTCTCGGGAGCAACCCGCCATCGAGTATCTGGCTGAGCTAAAGAGAAAAAAGCAAGTTCTCGAAGGTGTTAATGAGTCACTTGAAAGTCTTACCAAGCGGGTCGCAGATGCGGTCGAGCAGATCCGATCGGATCTTGGTAAATTCGGGCTTGATGCCGATCAAATCGTTTCGCTGCGCATCCAGAATGCGGCCTTGCTTAGCCTTGCTGCCGACCTGACCAACCAGATCGGCAAGCTCGAAGCTAACAATGAATTAACGTTTGAGCACGGGTTTGACTTCTCGACCCTTGAGAGCCTGCCGGACATCCGGAAGGCCATCGACCATTTGGTCGATGCCGTCAATCTCGCGCGGGACAAGCTTAGCGCGCCGCGGCGCGCATATCAGCAGTATCTGGAGCGCCTCGACGCCTGGAAGAGCCGAAATATCCTGATCACGGGCAATGAAACCGACCCGCAACCGAACACCATTCGATATATCGAGAGCCAGATCACCGCTCTGGACAATGATTTGCCGGCGAAAATCGTCGCGGCTCGGGAGGCGAGGCGTAAGCTTGTCGAAGCGATCTATGCGAGCAAGAACAAGATCCTGAAATTCTATGCCGACCTTAAGAAGAGTGTCGACACCAAGCTATCCGAGGTTGCGATCGAGGGCTTCAGCGTCGAGATCGACGCGTCGTTCGTTCTCAGTAAGGACTTTCAGGATAGCTTTCTGTCCAAGGTCAGCAAAAACAAACGAGGCCCGTTCAATGGCCAAATCAAGGAGCCGGGCCAAACCTTGTCCGACTTCCTCCGCGATGTCAGCTGGAATGATTTCGCCGCGATTTCAGCGGGCCTCGACCGAATTCTCGACGCGATGCAGACGGAGGACTTGAAGTTCACCGACCAGGTGCGCGACCAGAAGGAGTTTTACGACTTCCTATTCAGTCTCGAATACATTGAACCATCGTACAAGTTGCGTCTTAGCGGCAAGGATCTTGAGGAGCTGTCGCCGGGTGAGAAAGGACTCCTTCTGCTTGTCTTCTATTTGCAGCTCGACAAGAACGACATCCCGCTTATCATCGATCAGCCCGAGGACAATCTCGACAATCAAAGCATCTTCTCGGTGCTTTCCAATTGCATTCGAACGGCCAAGAAACGTCGTCAGGTCGTTCTCGTGACGCACAACCCGAACCTAGCTGTTGGTGCGGATGCCGAGCAAATCGTCTATGTGAAACTCGACAAGACCAAGAATTACAAGTTTTCCTACGAGAGTGGCGCAATTGAAAATCCTAATATTAACCGGCGTATTGTCGATGTATTGGAAGGGTCTCAGCCGGCGTTCGTTAAGAGGCGCCTAAAGTATAATTTCTAGCCGTGCATCGTCAGGCCTGCGTCAGGGTTTAGCCCTGTGAGAACTGCCGGCGAAGCGGAACTAGATCGATGGTGCAAAGGCACATAGCAAGTCCCGCCAGAGCTTTGACAACTGCATCCTGCGACGTGATAGGAGCCTAGCGAAACTACGCCGGCATGAGTGCTAGATGAATGGCAGCCTGAGCTCAGGACAGCCAACACCGCGTGTCGTATAATTTTTTGTCGAGCCGCAGTCGAACACCCTATGTTCAGTGGCCGGAGACCGCCGAATGGCATTTCGATTTATACATACGGCCGATATTCATCTCGACTCGCCGCTGCGTTCGCTCGCGATGCGAAGCCCCGATCTTGCCGAACTCGTCGGAGACGCCAGTCGCCAGGCGTTTGTCTCCATTGTGGATCTGTGCCTTGCGGAGCGCGTCGATGCGCTCGTCATTGCCGGCGATCTTTATGATGGCGATCAGACTTCGATGAAAACAGCACGGTTCCTGGCATCGCAGATGACACGCCTCCACCAGGCCGGCGTCAGGGTTTTCAAGATCCGCGGAAATCACGACGCCCTGTCGCGGATATCGAAACAGCTCGTCTTTCCCGACACGGTAACGATCTTCAGCGGCCGTCCCCAGTCCGTACTTCAAACGGCCGGCGGTCTTGACGTCATGTTCCATGGATTGAGCTTCGCAAGCCCCAAGGCACCTGAAAGTCTGCTGCCCAAGTATACAGCCGCCCGTGAAGGGGCGGTCAATGTGGGTGTCATGCACACGAGTCTTGCCGGATCGCCCGGTCACGACGTCTACGCCCCTTGCAGCGTCGCTGACTTGCACGGCCATGGTTTTGACTACTGGGCGCTCGGGCACATCCACGTCCGCAAGGTTCATCCTAGAGCGAGCACGGTGGTGATGCCAGGAATGCCGCAAGGCAGGGACATAAACGAGGCCGGCGAAAAGTCAGTCACTTTGGTAACGATACGTGACGACCGTTCCGTCGAGGTCGAGGAAAGGCTGACCAGTATCGCGCAATTCGAGCGGGTGAACGTCGACCTGACAGGGACTGTCGAGTGGCCAGAAGTCGTCGGGCGAATCCGATCCGCGCTCGAAGATATCCGGGCTTCCGTCAGATCCCGTCACGTTGTTGTCCGTCTCGGTCTGACCGGTGACTCGCCTTTGTCTTGGGCACTGATCCGCGACAGGGACCTGCTCCTGGCCGAAGCCGAGCAGGTAGCGGAACAGGCCGGCGACACATGGGTGGAAAAGCTCGAGCTGGGCCTCTCTCCGCCCAGGACGGAAGCACTCGAAGGCGTCGCGGATCCGATTTTCGAACTCGCTGAATCCATGCGCGCCGATGCAAGTTCAGAAGCCTTCCGTGCTGAAGCGAGGGAATTCGTCCTGAAAACCATCGCGGACCTTCCGCCCGACGGGCGCGACTTCGCCGGAAAAGACGAGGCCGCGCTGGAATTATTCCTCGACAGGGTTCTTGCCAGCGGCGCTGACCTGGTCACGGCCCGCCTCAAGGCAGGTGGATCGCAATGAGGCTCCGGCGCCTTGATCTCATTCGTTATGGAAAGTTCACCGACAGGACGATCGAGTTCGGACCAAAACCG
The DNA here is from genome assembly GCF_040322615.1 of Mesorhizobium sp. M0119. Classification (NCBI taxonomy): domain Bacteria; kingdom Pseudomonadati; phylum Pseudomonadota; class Alphaproteobacteria; order Hyphomicrobiales; family Phyllobacteriaceae; genus Mesorhizobium; species Mesorhizobium sp. M0119. The sequence goes on along the minus strand of NZ_JAMYTU010000029.1, from coordinate 18,376 downwards.
GATTCCGGGCCCGACTTGCATATTGTATTCGGGCTGAACGAGGCCGGCAAGTCAACCGCGCTTTCCGGCTATCTGGACTTGCTGTTCGGGATTGAAGAACGCAGCCGCTACAATTTCCTGCATGAATATAGCGCGATGCGCATCGGCGGCGTGCTCGAATTCGGGGGAGAGGAGCATACGTTCTCACGCACGAAACAGCGCAACAACTCGTTGTTGAACGCAATGGGCCAGCCGGTGAGCGAACTGGCGATTGCGGCACATCTCGCAGGTCTGTCCCGGGACGCATACGGCACCATGTTCTCGTTGGACGACGAGACACTGGAAGCCGGCGGAAAATCGATACTGGAGTCGCGTGGAGACCTGGGCAAGCTCCTGTTCACGGCCAGCGCCGGTCTTGGACACGCGAGTGACACATTAAGCGCGCTCGAGGCAGAAGCGGACGGGCTTTATCGGAAGCAGGCACACGGAACCGAACTCGCGCTTCTCAAGAAGCGACTTGCGGAACTGAAGTCCCGGAAGGATGCTATCGACACACTGGCTTCGACGTTCGAGACCCTCGAGGCCGAACGTCTTGATGCGGCGGAAAAATACGATCGCAGCATCACCGAACGGTCGGTGCTGTCGGCTAGGCTCGATACCATTGCCAAGTATCTCCGCGCAGTCCCGATCCTCGCGGATATCCGACGTAAGGTAGCCCGGCTGGCTGAGTTGCCTGACATCGCTTCACCGCCACGGACCTGGACAGGTAGTGTCGCCGAAATGATCGATGAGGACGCCAGCCTGAGAACTCGGCTGTCAGCAAACGTCGACGAAGTCGAGCGAGTGACGATGAAAATCGCGTCGGTCGAGGTGGACGAGGTGATCCTTGCAATCTCCGAGCGGGTTCGCGGACTGGCGGATCGCAAGGTGCGCTATATCTCGGCAGGCTTGGACCTGCCCAGTCGCAGGACGGAGCTGCAAATACTCGATAACGCCATGGCAACTTGCCTTGCCGCACTGGGAAGGTCCTCCGAGCCAGAGCCTGCCGCCCTGATTTTGCCTGCTGCCATTGCTGGTGCTGTTCGCAATATGGTCGAGCAGCGATCCGGAATTGCTACCAGCGTGCGCGTCGCCCGAGACGAAGCCGCGGCAGCCCTTGATGCGCTTCAGACGGCACGCGAACGGGTCGGTGAAGAAAGGGCCGTGCCCGAGCCTGCCAGGGCAAGGCTTACCTCGGCTTTGTCGAAAGCGAGGGGGAGTGGGCACCTAAAGGAGATCAAGATGGCACGGGAGGCAGAGGACGAGAGCGGAATTCGATGGGAAACAGCGGTCCATCGCATGCATCCCTGGTCCGGAGATGCTCAGGCGCTGGCCAAGATCTCAGTTCCGACGGCCCGGCAGATTGGTGCATGGAAAACTCGCTCAGCAGAGCTTGGGACGAGCAGGGCAGTCCTTTCAGAACGTCTTGCCGAATACCAGGCCAATCACGAGTTGCTCTCGGCGCGGCTGGACGCCCTTCGTGGCTCGGTTGACATAACGGACGATGAAGCCGCCGCAGCCATCCGGCGTGCCCGGGACGAGGCTTGGACAAGGCATCGAGATGACCTTAAGGGCGAAACAGCGGACGATTTCGCGGTAGCGTTGGCTCGTGACGACAGTGTTGGAGCAGTTCGTCTGGCCAACGTGCGGGAGCTCGCCGAGATCCGAACCACGACCCGCAGCCTTGCCGAAACCGCGGCCTTCATCTCGCGTGCGAGCGCCCAACTTTCCCAGGTCGATTTGGACGTGGAAGCAGCACTGTCGGAAATCCGCGTATCGGCAAGAGATCTGCTCGGAGATAGCCTGGAATCTTCGCCTGAACGAATGATCGAACTGATCGAGGATCGTACTTCTGCCCGGACCGATGCGCTCGCGGCGTGGGAGGGGATCGAGGTCGCACGTAAGAAGGCTGGTCGGGCGGCCGACGAGGGAGACCAGATACGCCTGGAGTTGAGCGGGGCGCTGGAGAGCGTCGGAATACAGTCTGACTCCGAAGAGAGTTTGGAGACGATCATGGCCGTCACAGAGCTGTTCCTCGACAGGCAGCTCAAAGTGGACGCTGAACGTGCCGAGGCGCTCCGAACAGTCAGCGCGAAGGAGGAGGATCTGGCTGCCAGACGACGGGCCGTGGACGTGGCAGAAAGGCGTGAGGAAGAATGGCTGGCCGGCGTTGCGGAGGCGCTTAAGGGTACCTGGCTCGAGAGCGGGCTTTCGGCGCCCGGAGTGGGGAGCGTACTCGATCAATTGGCTGAACTGTCCAAAACCCTTCAGGATCGGGATGCCATGCAGCTCCGCATCGGGAAGATGGAGGCAGACAGAGATAATTTCATTGTCGAGATTACCGCAGCTGCAGCCGAAGCGGGTGAACCGCCGAACGACGACGAACCGGAACAGTTGGCGATCCGGCTTGCTGAGCGCCTGGAGCGCGCCGATCGCACTCGCGAGGCGAAGGCAAACCTCGTCAATGACCTGCAGCGCCTTCAAGATGCTCGTGGCACACTCGATGTCGAGATCGCGGCGCATGAACGCCGCAAGAACGAGGTCTTGGGCGTCTTTGGCGTAACCACCCTATCCGAAGTCGTGGAACGCGACGAGCTGCTGCGGGACAGAGATCGTCTGCGCGCTGCTGTAGCCGACCTTGAGGAGCAGTTGTCGACCGAGCTCGCTGTGGAGGGGATCGAACAGGCGTGTTCAATATTGAATGCTCTCGATTTCGATAGCCTTGCAATCGAAAAGGCTGAAGGCGAGCAGCGGCTTCGGGATCTTGATGAAGCGATACAACAACAGCTTATCCGGCAGACGCGAGCGGCGGACAAACTGGACGCCATTGGCGGCGATAGTGCTGTTGCCCGAATAGATGCCGAACGTCGCACCGTCCTTCTGGAAATCGAAGAAAAGGCCGTCCATTATATCGAGCTTAAACTGGGAGTTATGTCGGCTGGAAACGCTCTGCGCGTATACCGCGAGCGTCATCGCTCCGGGATGATGGCGCGGGCATCTGACGCTTTCGCGCTCATCACGCGCGGTCAGTACTCGGGCCTGGCAACCCAACCGGTGAAGGGCGGCGAAGTCCTCATCGCATTGCAGCGCGACGGGCAGTCCAAGGTCGCCGACGCGTTGTCAAAGGGCGCGCGTTTTCAGCTCTACCTGGCCCTGAGGCTTGCCGGGTATTACGAATTTGCCCAGTTTCGACCCTCAGTGCCATTCATTGCCGATGACATAATGGAGACTTTCGACCATTTCCGGTCCGAGGAGGTTTTCAGACTGTTTGGCGAGATGGCAAGTGCGGGTCAGGTGATCTACCTTACGCATCACCAGCACCTATGCGAGATCGCCAAGGCTGTCGTGCCGGGCGTAACGATCCACGAGCTCGGATAGTTGCCTGCTGTCGCGTAGCATGAGTTGATGCACCTGCTACCCAAAGACGACTTCCGTAGGCCGAACCTTGGATGGCCGCTTTGCGCCCCATCTCCGCCTTTCGGACGACGACACGCTTCTCCCGAAACCGGTCATTCCTCCGAGGTCTCGGCGGCGAGCGACCCTAGCGACTGCGCCGGGACAAAGCCGTCATCCACGCGGGTCACACCGAACGACAATTTTCTGCAGGACCAGGCATTGTTGATTGGGATTGGACCCCGCCGCGAATCCCGGATGCTGACCGCTCGCTGACAATCGACATTGAATTGTAGGAGAGTGGACATTCGGACCGGTATAAATGCCTCCGTGTACTTGATCTCTCTACCGCATTGAGCAGAGGTAGGCACCGCAGCTGCTATCATGGCGTGACACAACAACAGCTCCGGGGGAAAAACGATGGATGAACAAGAGGCGAAGAGCGCTTATGATGAAATATCGGATGTGCTCCGAAAGGTCGGGTTGAATTGGGTAGTAGAGCAAGTTGAGGAGAGCATCTATCTCGGGAAGACGGTCATCACTAAAGCTGATGCCAGCGAGTTCATCGATGACCAAGTCGCGGGTCAGCGGCGCGGCAGACGGCAAATGCAGGAGTTCGTTACGACTCAGCTCTTTTCCAACATTGAGCGCCTAAATCTTCTTCTCGATGCCATCGATCGCATATTGGCTCTCCCGCAGTTCGCAACCGATGCGCTGAAGATCTTGGAAGTAAAGAGCGTGACGTTCGTTTCTGAACGAGAAGGCGATGATGGCCACAGCTTGCGCAGCGATTCAGGCAAACAGCAGGAGGCAGCCCGCCGCCGCTTCCGGGAACTGCGCCAGCAAGCTGGAGTTACCGCCGCATGATGACCGCATCGACTCTCGTCGGACAGATCTCCGCGATTCTCGGTCCGGCACATGGCATGAATTACTCCGCGGCGTCGGACGCCAACGACGTGTTCGAAGGCTATACGCTCGCGATCGTCGTGAGGGCGGCCCGCGCCGCTGGGGCCACCATCGCTTTCGAGGCGAACGATGGAAATGCCACCACCAACTTGATTTTCTGAACCTCGCCGGGCGACATCTTCAGCCCGAAGAAGAAATACACCCACGCCGTTATAGGCTTACCAGGCTGCCCGCCGCTTGAGGCGCATATCGGCGTGAAAGTGTCGGGGCGCTCGGGTGTCCTCCACGAATGCGATCTCGCCGTGATCGATCAACACGAAGCGCGCGTCTGTCGCAAAGAAAAGGTGCATCCTCGTGCTAGCAAGGTCCTGAACGCAGCCGAATGTAAATTTTACGCGAGCACCCTGAAGTTGGGTTTGGCGCGAGGATATCTCGGACTCGCCGAAGAACTCGGTAAGCAAGATCGGTTGCTGGTGACCAACACGACCTCCGATTCCGCAGCAAGGATGATTGCCTACCATAAAGCCGGTTGGGAGTTCGACCTGTCGTCACCGACTTCGGCCCAGGCAGTAGATCTCGAAGCGAAATTCAAAGAGGCCTTTCGCAACTATGTTGCGAAGCGCAAATCGTGAGCGCTGGTTCGATCCTAGTCAGCGGGAGCATTCCGCTGACGGAATCTAGCATTCGTTCGTCTCCGCATCGCAGAGGTGTCCGTTATGCGCTCGAGTACTAAATTGCTCTCGCCGCCCGGCGTCTTTAGAGAATGCGCTTGGCGAACGGAATGGGACTCATGACGGAGAACTTCAATTACATCTCTTTTGGCAACTGGGAATATGTCGAGGGGAACGTCGATGTCGTCACCATCGGGCGAGGGCGCATGTTCGAATACACGCCGCCTGACACCGAGAAGCGGCTTGAAAGCCTCGATTCCACTGCGATCGCCTTTCTCGAAAAGTTGCCGACTTTTCTGTGCAGTGAGATCAAGTCGGCCGGAGACGCCGTCTCCATGCTCATCAAGTACGGTCGGATCTCCGACACCACGCCAGGGCGAAGAGAGGTCTCCACCACTTTCGAGACATTGGTCGATTTCGGCGAGGTGGGTTTCGACGACATTGAGATGGCCGGGTCGGTGTTCGGCGCGGACCGGTTCCAGCTCTACCGCACGCATTGGGCAGTCCGTGAAGGCGATGCCCAAGAGGTGCTGGCCAGATTGGCCGATCTCAAACCCAATCTTGCCCATCTTATCGGGGAGCAAGGGGGGCATCGTCAACTTAACGAAGCGTGGATACCGATGTGCGATGACGGGCAATGACAGAGCGTGACCCACTCTACCGCCGCCATCGCTTCCCCGCCGAGATCATCGCCCATGCTATCTGGCTCTATTTCCGTTTTCCTCTCAGTTTGCGAATGGTCGAGGACTTGCTGGCGGCACGAGGGATTATTGTCTCGCATCAGACAGTCCGGCTTTGGGCAGAGAAATTCGGGCGGACCTTTGCCAGCGAGATCCGCCGCCGCTCAGCGGGTCGGCTGGGTGACAAGTGGCATCTCGACGAGGCCGTCGTTTCGATCCGCGGCAAGAAGCACTGGCTCTGGCGCGCCGTCGATCAGGACGGTTTCGTCCTGGAAGTTCTGGTGCAAAGTCGTCGCAATGCCAAGGCGGCCAAGCGTCTGATGCGCAAGCTGTTGAAGGGCCAAGGCCGCGCGCCGCGCGTGATGATCACCGACAAGCTTCGGTCTTACGACGCTGCAAAGCGAGAGATCATGCCGGGCGTCGATCACCGTTCGCATCAAGGCTTGAACAATCGGGCGGAGAATTCCCATCAGCCAGTCCGGCGACGGGAACGGATCATGAAACGCTTCAAGTCACAACGCCATTTGCAGCGCTTCGTCTCAATTCATGATCCGATTGCCAACCTGTTCCACATCCCCCGCCACGAAATCTCCTCCAGCCATCATCGCGAACTGCGTTCAGAGGCAATGAACCTCTGGGCAAAAATCGCGCGGGCTTGAACCGCCGTGGGGCAAGCGGGCTACGACCGCCTCGCGCTCTTTAAGTTTACGATGCCCCCGCAACTGCTCAGCAGAAGGAAGTGAACGTGAGTGCATCCATTTCGTAAATGTGTGTCTATCCAAGCAATCGATTTCTCTAATTATCCGATGAGGAATATGAACGCGCCAGGCAGGGTGCATCATTAGGAGTATTTTCGATGGCAAACATTATCGAGGGTGGCCCGGGTTCCGAAACACTCCTCGGCACCGAGCTTGAAGATTGGATGGAGGGTTTCGGGGGCAATGACTGGATTGACGGTCGTGGCGGCAACGACGAGATCTCGGGTGGCGCGGGCAGTGACCGAGTCATCGGCGGCGAGGGTAACGACCGCATCTTCGGCGGAGATGGCTGGGACGATCTCTCCGGCGACAACGGCCGCTTCAACGCGCGCATCTCCGGTGAGGACAATGACAGGCTCAGCGGCGGTCCCGGCCAGGATGTCCTCTACGTGGGTGACGGCCAGGATACGTTGACCGGGGGCACCGACAGTGACACGTTCGTGTTCCAGTTCCACAATCCGGTGCCTGGGGTTGTCGGGTCGAAGTCGGACATTTCCACTATCACCGATTTCAACCCGGCGGAGGACAAGTTCGCCTTCGATGCGGTGGGCCTCTACAACGACGGTTTTGGCGCGAACTTCGTCAACAACGCCAGCATACAGTCCGGCTACCCGGTGAGCAGCTTCTACAGTGGTGCGGCCTCGGGTGCGAACGGCGAACACGTCGTGGTGATCACTGGCGAATCTTTCAACTCTGCTTCTGAAGCCGCGAGTGCGATCTCCGGCGAGCACGCCGGCGACATCATTGTCTACCAAAGCAGCTACAGCGACAGAGTCGCAACTCTGGCCTATGTCACCGCCGACAACAGCGCGCATGAGTTCGTCCACCTGGGCGGTGTGGTCACCGTGGCCGACCTAGGCCTGACCGCGTCGGACTTCACCTTCGTTTGATCCAGAAAACCCATACGGAACAGCGCCCCGCCCCCCTGGGCGGGCGCTTTCCGTTTCCGCTACTTGCGATGGGCCGGGGCGCCCGGGAGCAGTCGCAGCGTGTAGAGCTTGATGAAGCCGATACATCCATTGGCCGCGGACCTTGATGTACGTCTCGTCCATATGCCACTTGCTGCCGACCGTACGCTTGCGTCAGCTTCGGAGCTCTGGTCACTTCGCCCGTTCTAGCCGGCTGAGCGCCGCTTCCTAGCTTGCGGGCTAAGCAGATGGCGCGGCGGCGATGAGGCACCAGCGCGCGAATCCCCGCCAGCAGCAGCCGCTCCGCAGTGAGACCCAGCTTCGTTCCCGTCATCAAACTGCTCACGTTGAACGCCGGCGCGACTGGCTCCGGGCAGAGATCGATCCGAACTACCCTGGCGTCGCCTTCGGCCTTGCGACCGGGCTTGCTGCTCGCAGAAGCAGCGTCAGTCTTCGGTGCGCGAGTAGTCGGGCTTCAAGACGGTCAAGCGCTATCGGCGTCTGCCACCGAAGACGTCCGGCGTCGTGCGTGTACGGCGGAGGCTGAAATCTCAGGGATGGAAGGACCCAGCAGCCAATGCAGCGGTGTCCATCAGATTCCATATGACATGATTGTCATCGACGTGCTTTCATGATTGCTGGGGTCTATGTCACGTCGTCGCTTGCTACCCGAAAAGAATTTCCCGGGCTACGCATACCTGCCTGGCAAACATCCGCATCCGGTTCGCGACCCGCTGGGTCACAGTTACCAAAGCGACCCGATGACCGTTGTTGCCGTCGAGGAATCACTCAGCTCAAACGGGTTCCGATGGGGTATCGACCTGTTCAATCACGGTTATTACTGGGAAGCCCATGAGGCTTGGGAGCCTCTTTGGCACGCTGCGAAACAAAGCACTCAGCATCGCCTTTTGTTCAAGGGATTGATCCTGTTGGCGGCGGCCGGGGTGAAGATCCGCGAGGGAAAGCCGGTCGCTGCCGCGCGCCATGCGGCGAGAGCTGCAGCGCTTTTTCGTCGGGTGGCGCCTCTGCCGAGCCGGCCCTTTGAGGCCGCACTCGGAATGACACCTGCCGCGCTCGCGGTACACGCCGAAGCGGCCACAACTTTCCCGGCTGTTTTGCGAGAGCCGATGCCTGGCCAGCCTGAGCCCGTTTTCGATTTCATTCTCGCCCCTAAATCCGAGGGCGTCTGATAGGCAACCCCTACAGTACGGTTCAAGCCTCTTAGTTATTTGGGTGCACTGCCGACCTGTCATGGACAGTTCGACAAGGGCAGCTTCAATCCTGGCGCAGTTGACCTACGGCACAGCCCGGCGCTGGCGGAGCACCCATGGCAGGCGCCGCTTCCATCGTTCATCTCGCGGCAAAGCAACATCTTTCTGCCACCGCTTCTTCTTGCGGGTCCGTCTGCCTCCAGTCGGTGCGTTCGATGCCTTCGGAACCGGCGCTTCCTCAACCGTCGGCGGCTTAGGAAGCGATACGTCGGGCATGATCACGTCCTTGGCGTCGGGTACTGCTTCACCAACGGCGGCCATGGGCCGAGAACGGATATCTTCGCAAGGAACAATCGGCGCTTCAGCGATCGGACCTTCAGTCTCGCTTCCGCGATATCGTTCGTGATGGCGGCCAAGTCGATGCCGGCCCAGATTGAGTGTGGCCGCTTCACGAGCCAACGCTTCTGTTTGATCTCGACGACAAAGGGTCGCTGCTGCCTCATAGGCTCTCGGCAGACTCAGGAGAGTTGCGAATGTCGTCTAGGCCGATCGCACGCTTTCGTCCACCCGCCCCCACGCATTCTCCAACGGTTTTCCAAGACGTTGCTGTCGTCCAAGCCACGACTGAAGCGGCTAACCGCTGAGGCCGGGGCCCACGCTCCCGATCTCTTGTCCTGCTGTCAGCATGACCGCCATAACGACAATATCGCCCACGCAGTCGCCTTTATTAGGCCCATCGCGAAGCCGCAAAATATTCAAAATGCAATGAAGATGGCCGCCACCCTTGTCCATGCTCGCATGTTCCCGTGTAAATCGGACCCGTCCAATGCATTTTTTGAATCGGTCACCTGCGACTGATTATGCTGCTGATGGTCCGCATGCCGGATGTCATGGGTGGCCGGGCACGGATTGCGCTCCGCAAGCGGTCGGCAATCCCAAAGCTACACTTGGTGCACATCGCATCGGCTTTCCTCCACCGATCAACCCTTAGTGTGGGTTGAGAAGTCGCAAGAGGTGGCGCTGACCAGGCTTGTTCCGCAGCCCTCGTTGTCGTTGATCCAGACGCTGGGTGGTGAATGAGGAATCGCAGCAGCGATCACCCACAGGATACAGGTCAGCTTTGCTGCGCTCGATTTTGTCGATGATCAGATCGGCCCCCTTCTTCGCGAGAGTGGGCGCTCTAATCAGCCTAGAACGGCCTGATCCTGGTCAATCTCACGCGCGCCAACTGCCTCGCCGGATTGTAGAGCCTCTTGCGGGTGTTTTCTACAACAACCACCAGGGTCATCAAATCAAGCAGGAAGTCGTCGATCGCTTGGGCGGTTGTTCCTGACTCACCTTTGGACTGATCCCAGCAAAACGCACGCCCGATCGATCGCATCCGCGCTGGCCGCAGTGATTAACGCTCCGACTCCTCTTGACGATGGCGATCGTACGAGGTGCCGGCCCCCGACTCCTCATTGCAAGGTTCACCACGTGATGCGTTAGTTTCGTCTGCCTTTGCGACTGCCGCTTGGTCGCGGCCAGTCCACTGGCTGCACGATGCGCTTACCACGGCGTGTCGCTCCGGGCCTTCCGGTCTTTCGCATTTGCTGCGTTATACTATGAACGGCCCGGCATGATCGCCGAACCAGAACGTGTTGCAAACTTTACAAGGAATACGCACATGGCAACTGGAACCGTGAAGTGGTTCAACAGCACCAAGGGATTTGGATTTATCCAGCCCGACAATGGCGGTCAGGATGTTTTCGTCCACATTTCCGCTGTCGAACGCGCGGGCCTCTCGACCCTCAGATCAACTATGAGATCGAACAGGATCGCCGCACTGGCAAATCCTCCGCTGGCAGCCTCAGCAAAGCTGGCTGATTTTTCTCCTGCCCCCCGGCAAGAGCCGGGAGGACGCGGCAAGTCCGGATGTACTGACGGCCGCTCGACAAGAGCGGGCGAGAATAGGGCTCGGCGCAGCAGATTGCTGCAAGCGGACGCGCTTCTTGTGAAACGAGAATGTTTGCAGTTGAAGGCGGGCTGTCCCCGCCTTCTCGTATTCTGCGCAAATGCCGACGGCAGTTGCGCGCTCCAGAACGAACCTCGATTGCCGAAATTCTAACCTGCGACCTTCTTGCGGGTCCGCTTCGCCACTGCCGGCTCCGGCGCTTCCGGCGCTTTCGGTTTGCGGCCGAGCCCCATCGTCTTGGCCAAAGTCGAGCGCGCCGCGGCGTAGTTCGGCGCGACCATGGGATAATCCGCCGGCAGGCCCCATTTGGCGCGATATTCATCTGGCGTCAGCCCATGGTGGGTCGACAGATGGCGCTTTAGTGATTTGAATTTCTTGCCGTCTTCAAGGGAGATGATGTAGTCCGGTGTCACCGACTTCCTGATTGGGACAGCAGGCGTAAGCGCAACCGGCTTTTGTGCGGTGACGCCTGCGGCCGTGCCTTTCAGCGCCGCGTGCACTTGGCCGATCAGGGCAGGGAGATCCCCCACCGGGACCGGATTGTTGGAGACATAGGCTGAGACGACATCGGCGGTGAGCTCGATGAGGGTGTCAATGTTTTTTGCGGCTTCTTCTGTCATGAAACTCTCCAGGCGGCGTGAAACACAGTCGGCGAAGCGTCGCTTCATAGTGGCGGTCGCCGCTGAAAGCAAATACAGCCCGGCAGGACTATCGCGATGCTCGTCGGCACCGAGGACCATAGCGCTGCATCCGCCGTCGTGGGCGTGTTGATCTGCGCGCTGTCGGCCGGGCAAAACGAAGGGCCAAAGATGCTTTGCGCCACCCATGAAGCCCCAAGGTCGTCCTTGCGCAGCTCACGAAGCCCTCACGGACGCGGTAGCTAGTCTTCGGTTCTTGACTTTCGATTTGACCTGCGCCCCGGCCAGCGCGCCCTCGGCAGGCGCTACGAACTCGAATAAGGTGGTTGAACCGATGCTGAGCATCACGGTAATTCAAGCACAAGCTTTGCCTGTTAATCCTGTGGTCACAAACGACCTTGATGGCCAACAATGCGAAACCCGATGTGCGCGCCGCACGGTCTTGAGCTTTTTGCAATTCATCCCTCACCTGGGTCGAACCGGTCAGAAGATGCGCATATCGCCTCGAGCGGGCGCTTGCGGGTCATGATCGCGATGGTGTCTTAGCTACGATGTTTCCCATCCTTGGTTAGGCTGTCGAAAAGAACAATCGCTCTTCGATCACTTACTTCCGGAGCCCGATGTCATGATGAAATATCCAGACGTTAAACCAGGTCTTAAAGAAGAAGTGCCCTGGTCTGACAGCCTGACCAGCTACGACCGTCAGCACTTCACGACCTACCTGAGGCTCCTGGATGCAGGTGCCGACGAGGCAAGCTATGAGGAGATGGCGCAGGTCATCCTCGGCATCGATCCGGTGCAAGAGCCGGAGCGGGCCCGGAAAACTGCGCGAAGCCATCTCGATCGGGCGAACTGGATGGTGACGACCGGTTACAAGGAATTGTTCGCCGGATGAGGGCGAACAGGCGGCGACACGCTCCGCCTGTTCAGATGTGGTTACGGCGTCCGCGAAAAGAGCGGTCTCACGGTCGGGGCTGCGGGAATTAGGTTCAAATTGAAAGACCTCAGTTCTTTGCTCCATCATGACGATCGACCAGATGGCGGCGACCGGTGCGAGCACCAGACCCGCCACGCTGGACGACAGCAACACGAGGCCAACCAAACCCGAACCGCCAACATGAAAAGCCAACCATGCAGGCAGGACAATTCCGACGCCAACGATAACGAAAGAAGCCGATGAAAAAGCTATAAACAGCGGGTCTTTCGAATCGTCAAGCGAGACACTTTCCCGGCTCGCTTTCCGATGAAGATAGCGGTGAAGGAGAAGTCTTTCCGCAATGGGAAGCACAAGGCGCAGTGGTCGATGACGTTGCGTGAATATGCCAAGCCGCTGCACAAGAGGCCGATCGCCGAGATCGCGCGCGACGACGTGGTCGAGACGCTGAAGCCGATCTGGGAGAAGATACCAGAGACTGCTGACCGCCTCCGCATGTGCATTGCAGCAGTAATGGATCACGCGAAGGCGAGGCGGCTTTTATGTCGGCGACAACCCTGCCGACTGGCGGAGAGGCCTGAAGGATATGCTTCCGGCTCGACAGAAGCTCACGCGCGGCCATCACGCAACAGTCGGCTACAAGGAACTGCCTGCCATCATCAAGCGCCTACGAGCCGCCGCTGGCGTGTCAGCTAGGGCTGTGGAGTTCGCCGCATTGACCGCAGCGCGTTCCAGTGAGGTTCGCGGCGCAGTGTGGCCGGAGATCGACCTTGATGCGGCCTTGTGGACGGTACCCGCCGCAAAGATGAAGGCTGCGCGCGACCATGAGGTTCCGCTTTCCGAGCGCGCCGTGACAATCCTCCGCGCTACACAGCAGCAGTCGACCAGCGATCTGGTGTTCGAAGGTGGACGCGACGGAAGGCCAATCAGCGACACAGCGATGACGAAGGCGCTTAGGGCCGCTGGTGCGGGCGATGCGACCTTGCATGGTCTGCGCTCATCGTTCCGTGATTGGGCTGGCGATAGACCGATTACCCGCGCGATGTAGCCGCGGCGGCCTTGGCTCATGTGCTCAAGGACAAGACCGAAGCCGCATACAGACGTGGCACCGCGTCGCAAAAAAGACGCGGCTTGATGGTAGACTGGCACAGTATTGTGAAAATAAAGCCCGTTGACCATATCGACATTACAGGCGAAAACGCATATTGTTCTTCACCTTGGCTTACCTCGCCTAAGTTAACGGCGACCCGAATCCCTCTCTAAAGATTCAGAGTTTGAACGTGCCCCTTCGCACGTTGGATTTTCCGCACGCTCTTTTTGCGCCGGGTTGCACTGGGGATTCCGATGACAGCAAACGACAACCGACCGCGCCTGATCGCACCAAAAGACGCGGCGGCAGCCACGTCTCTTTCTCGTACACTATTGATTTTGATGGCCGAAGCCGGGGGGTTCCCGAAGCCCGTTTCGCTATCCGAACGACGTAGTGCATATATGCGTGCCGAGGTCGAAGAGTGGATTGATAAGCATATCGCCGCGAGCGCGGCAGCATGAGCCACAATGCCGAAACTGTTGCGAAATGTTTATGCTTTGGAAGGCTACCGAGAAGGCGTTCCTGCAGCATCTTCTGATCCGCTTGATAGAGGATGTTCCGGACTTCAATAGGGAAAAGTTCGCAACCGGCTTGCACCTACTGCAAGAGGAGTGGCCCATCGACCGAACAGACAAAGATCGAGAAGCGCAGGGCTTAGTCAGCATCCGCTTCCTTGGCGAATTGATTGAAATGACAGCAATGCGCATCGCTCGAGAGTGAGCACACTGACGGGCCGCGGCGTTTCTTCAAAAAACACCGCCGACCAACGGCGGCACTCCAAGACTGGACCGCTCCCCTTGAAAATCCTTGATGCCCGACCGGAGCCGCCAGGCTGCGGCAACGTCATTGCGCGCGTCGACGTAGCACTGAATGATGCCGTGAAAATCTATAATCTGAAGGTGTCCAAGCGACCCGATGGCGGCTTCGCCGTTTTCGCGCCGAACGCTCATGGTGGGCGCGTCGTCACGTTTTCTCGTTCTCTTGTTGCCGAAATTGCCAGCGCCGCTGTTGCCGCGCTCATGGAGCCGACGCCGAATGACCGCACCCACACTGAAGCAGAAAGGTTCCTCGACCTTATCAACAATGGCGACGCAGAGAGGCTGGCCAGTTTTCACTACGGCAATATGGCCAGGACAGGCGGATCGATCATGGTTGCGCCGGAAGACGTGGCCTGGGAACCACTACACGTTCAAGCGCGAACTGTTACAGCCGCGATCCGACAACGAACCTGCAGATATCAGTGAGGCCCTCCGCTGGTGCGTTGTGGTCGACAACATTCCAGAATGTGACGCCGACACGGCCGGGATTATTTACATCGAGAGAGAGACGCCCTTGATGAGAAAGTTCTTAGGGCGGCTATCAGCAATGTCGTCAAACCAGGTCATCTTGAAGCGGGACTTAGGAGGATTGTCGTTGTAAGTCTCGGCCGATTTGGAACACCGCATGAGCGCGCCAAGACCAAGTAAAAATTTTAGCATGATCGTCCTCCTTTCAATGGAGAAACCAATGCGGCGGGCAGATAGTTCCACAGGTCCGGAACAATGCTCACTAGCGCTCGTTGCCTCTGATCGATGGGCGAGGAGCGCGGAGATATGGCCGTGAAGAAAAAGAGCGACGATAGCCGCGTTAAGAAGGGCGCAGAACTTGAGGTAGAGCACCTTACCGAAGTCACGGACCTATCGGCCAAACAGGCGCGCACATTATTGCGGAAGCACGGCGCTGACTGGCAGAAGCTCAAGGACGAAGCCGAAGATTTAAAGGATGACGACTGACTACCCGTCCCGCGCATTGCGGAAACGGACTACCCGGCCTGGCCGGTTTCTCGAATTGGGATGACCACCCATGACAAAGACCACCCGCAAGGAAATACTAGAAGCAACAGACGCCTTCCTGAAGGCCAACCCGGCGGAGAAGCGCACCGCTGTACGGATTCGTTTTCGTGGCGGTCGGCCAGCTTGGAATTGGCTGAAAAAGCACGACGGGAAGGGGGCCGCCGCATTGTGGCTCATCGTTCGAGAGCGCCTTCCGCAGGCCGCCAACGACAACCTGCCCACTGACGCGGGACTGCATGTCGACCGGAGCCGAAAGGACGGCAGGCCAAGAGGGAAGAATCCAGATCCACGTTCGTTGGATGCCTGCATAGCGCTGCCGTCTGCCCAACCGCGGCTCGGCGATGCCGAACCGGAACCGGCACGAGCAGGCAACTGGGATACGGTGTCGCGAGGTGTCTCTATAAAATCGCAGGAGTGGATACATCCCGACGCAGTATTCACGTCGGCAACTTGCTTCAGCTTCCATCCTCCAGAGATCGCACCTGGCGCATTCTTTCTGGGTGCAATAGGCGGACTAGGCCAGCTTAAGTTGGGCAGGAGTCGTGGAGACGTACGGCTGGCTGGAACTGCCGATCCGATCACCCCACCGGCCAATATCGATACTGTCATCGAGGTCATCTTAGCAGGCGGCAATTGCTGAGGTCGGCAAGGCTTTCGGCGCTAAAGGCGGATATGCAGACCGTCGCGGAGGCGCTGAGCTATTGGCGGCTGGCAAGTGGGCGAAGTTGGCGGTGGCGAATGACAACCCGAGAATCAGGGCCGCTTAGGGACGTGTGCCAAATCGTGGCCCCAAAAACCTAAAGGGGCAACAGCAACGAATGGGGCGCTTCGGCGTCCCACCCGCTTTGGGCCCTACGCCTCGTCATCGTCAGGCGCAACCCGTCAATCTGGCACCAGAGGCGGGAATTATTGCGCGCGTTCCGGCCAGGCTGCGTGCGCTCACCGTCCAGCCTTCAGGGCTGCGACGGTGTTTTTTTTAAACCATCGCAATCACGAATTTCCAAACTCAAGGATCAAATATGCCTACAAGCCGTAGCCGCCATTGTGCGGCGTATCGGCTTCGATGAAGGGCGCGTGGGCGCGGTAGCCCGCATACTCACGGACGCCGCTGTTCTGCCGCCCGGTGCGCCTTGGACATCTCCAGATCTCAGCCCGCAAGACGTGGCGTCACTCATGCTTGGCGCGGCGCTGGACGTGCCTTTGCGTGCTGTTGTTGACGCGGTGCGCGATTACCGCGCCCTGCGCCGTGAAGGCGTTCCTGATGGCGCGCCATTTGCTATCAGTGTTGCCACAACTGGTGAAGAGCTAGACGTCCTGGCCGAGATCGCTGCAACTGGCTCGCCAGAGGCGAAAGCACGGGCAGCAAAGACCATCATCACCGTAGTCAATAGTTGGCCGGAAGTCGTGCCGATCGACCAGATCGACACCCGACGCTTCAACGCGGGCGCGCCAAGTCACTGGCAGGCCTCTCGCCATCGCAAATCTGTCGAAATCAATGCCGCCGCGCTTGTCGACGTCATCAATGAACTTTTTGGAGACCAGTAAAATGTCAAAAGCTGACCTTTCGTAATGCCCGAATTGACCGATGTCGACCCGGAATTCGCAAAACTCGAACGGCAACTTCAGGACCTAAACTCCCAAAAATGTTTGGCCGATCGCGAGCTTGCGAGCCCGCGTGAAGAACTGGCCGAAGCGCGCGGTCCGTCCATTCCGTCCAGCGTTGCAGCCCTGCTTGGTGATGAACCCGACTCGGCGACGGGAAAACGGCAGCGTGCCGCCGAACTGAGCAAGTTGGTCGGCGATCTTATGGTTGCCATTGACATCATTTCTAAACGTCTGCGGGAGCGTCGCGACATACGGCAGCCGTGCTGCTGTCGCGCGCCGCCGCATTGGAGGCCGCGATGGTGCCGCTTCGCGAGTTGGAACAGTTGCGCATAGATTTGGAAGCTCACGATGCATCAGGTCATTTTCAATGGCCGCACGGGAATCTTTCGCATTTTTCCAGCGCGTTCTGCGCGGCTGTGCGCAAGGGAGTGTGAGTATGGAACGGCGAGAATACGAAACCGCCACGGATAAGGGGCGCCCTGGTCAACGTCTGGTGAGACTGCCGGGCGATAAACAGCACACCAAGCGTGGTGACAGCGCAAAGGTCATCGCGCGCCGCATTGCGCTAGACAAAGCGGAGAAGCGCCTGCAGAGGCTGACGAATGGCTGAGTATCGGGCTACGCCATCCAATGGAGCCAACCCGCGACTATCGCGGGTCTCTTCGTTGAACAGTTTGCGCGCGGATCTTTCGACAACTCATTGCTCCACAATCCTGACGTGGCGGCTCTGTGGTCGCATGACAGCAGCCGGCCACTTGGGTGTGTTGGCCGCCGCGACAGCAAATATCGCAGCGGCCGGTCCACCCGCCGAGCAAGTCATATTCTTCCACCATGTAGCTCTTGATCTTCAGCCAACTGCCGTGCCGCCAACCGGCTTCCATGGATGCAGGTCAATTCACGATTTGCTGAAACGCGCTGTTTCCGCCCGGGTGGAGCTAGCCTGTCAGTTTAGTGAAGTCGTGGCGCCGCGCGCCAACATGTGCCAGCAAATTCGTTTCGTTTACGACCCCTGATTGAAGAGATTCAGCGTGGTCGAGGCCAGAATCTGACCGTCTATCGAAGTGCTGTACCATTTAGCGTCGGCGGTTATCTGGTCGACAACCCGCTGGCAAATCGCCCGATCTTTAGGTTAAGGAACTGACTTTTCGGCGCTCGTAGCATCTCGATGCCTTTAAAGGGGAGTCACTTGTCTCCCAAGCGACACCCAGGCGTGGGTCTCCCGAGAATGGATACTAAACGCATCCAGGCCATTCGTTTGAGTGGTACGATGCGGGGCGTTGGCATCGGTGACGTGGTTGCGATCACGGCCGCGGTACGGAGGCGGTCACCGACGACCGTATCAGTGATACAACGCACTTCCTTAGCGGGCGGCCCAGCAGCTTGGGTTAGGGGGGCGGCCGCTGGGCCTGACCAGCGAGCGTTCGGGAATGCTCGACTGGCTGGTTAGTATATTAGATCAAGCTAATGTAATCGAACCATGCGAACGAAGTACGCGCGGCAAGAGGCTGGCACGCTTCACTTACCGCGCGCTCTTGCCTTGGGTTCTGGCGAGCTTTCGGACGGGTTTGCAGCCAATTTTGCAGATCGCCGATCTGTTACCCACAGGGACTTTTTCCTCGCCACCAATTCGTCACGATCGCCCTCAGCGGTCGCTCGGCTATGCATCGCAGCTATGGCGTAGTGGGCTCTGTTGGTTCGATAGTCTTCTTTTTGGACAGTCATCGTTTGCTCCCAGTTTCATAGCCCCTCTTTTTGCCCTTGCGGGGAGATTAACTGCC
>NZ_JAMYTU010000028.1:0-64593 GCF_040322615.1 Mesorhizobium sp. M0119 | reverse complement strand
AATCCACCTCCCCCCCCCAACAACCAACCCCCCCCCCACCCCCCCCCGGGGGCCCGTAAACACCCCCGCCAGCCCCCGGCGCGCAGCCCCCTGGGGCGGCGCGCCCATCGCACGCTCGCGCTTCCTGATGATAGCAGTGGCCGTCTTTGCCGGCCTCGGCCTCGCCTGGTGGGCGGCAACGGGCCTGGGGCTGGTAAAGCCAATCTTCCTGCCTTCACCGGCTAGCGTGGTGACCCAGCTCGGCAAGCTCGCGGGTGACGGCACGCTGTGGCTGGATCTCAGGGCCTCGATATACCGTATTTCCATTGGCTTCCTCATCGCCTCCGCATTGGCGATTCCGATTGGCGTGCTGATCGGCAGTTTCAGGACCTGGGAAGCCGCCATCGAGCCGCTCGTGGATTTCATCCGCTACATGCCGGTGGTCGCGTTCGTGCCCCTCTCCATCCTGTGGTCGGGGACGGGCGACGCCCAGAAGTTCCTGATCATCTTCATCGGCACCTTCTTCCAGCAGGTGCTGATGATCATGGACAATGTGAAGCGGGTTCCCGCTGATTTCATTGGCCTTGGCAGGACGCTCGGCCTGCCGGATCGCAAGATCCTGACGCGCATCGTGGTTCCCAGCGCCTTGCCGGGCATCTGGGATACGTTGCGCATCAGTCTCGGCTGGGCCTGGACCTGGCTGGTGTTGGCGGAACTTGTCGCGGCGACATCAGGCCTCGGCTACCGCATCACCGTGTCCCAGCGCTATTTCCAGACAAACACCATCATCGGCTACATCCTGCTGCTGGGCGTGCTTGGCCTCATCACCGACCAGGTCATGAAGGCACTGGGAAAAGTGCTGTTCCGGCAGGAGGGCCACGTGCAATGAGGCCGGGCCGATGAGTTTGCCCAAATTGGGGATCAAAGGTCTCCACAAGAGCTTCGGCACGGGCGCGCGGCGCACGGAAGTGCTGCGCGATATCAATCTCGATCTTGCCGACAACGAGTTCGTCTCGCTCGTGGGCACGTCGGGTTGCGGCAAGAGCACGCTGCTGTCGATCGTTGCCGGACTGCAGGATTTCGACGCGGGAGATCTTGCCATCGATGGCGCGCCGATCCTGCAGCCGGGCCTCGACCGCGGCGTCGTCTTCCAGTCCTACACCCTGCTTCCCTGGCTGACGGCGCAGCAGAACATCGAGTTCGCCCTCAAGGCCGCGGGTCATGATCGCGCGACATGTCGCAGGATAGCGCGCGAGCATCTCGATCTGGTCAAGCTCCCGCACAGCGGCAATCGCTATCCGTCTGAGCTTTCGGGCGGCATGAAGCAACGTGTGGCCATAGCGCGTGCTCTTTCCTATCGACCCAAAATGCTTCTGATGGACGAGCCCTTTGGCGCGCTCGATGCCTTGACCAGGCATCAGATGCAGGAACTCCTGACGCAGATCTGGGAGGAGCACAGGCTCACCGTGCTCTTCGTCACTCATGATGTGGAAGAAGCCGTCTACTTGTCGGACCGCATCATCGTGATGGGGATCGGCCCGGGACGCATCATGCAGACCTTCAATGTCGACATCGAGCGCCCGCGCCGGGAAGAGGTCATGGAAACCCCGGCCTTCATGGATTTGCAGCGCAGCGTGCACAAGGCGATCCGCGAGGCTTCAAAACGTCCCGAAATGGTTTAGGCGGACCACTCAATTACTTACAATCGGTGACCAGCGTCGCGCCCAATCTCGATATCGCGCCATCGCAAATTCCCGACCAGGGGAGCCGCCATTGGCGTCCTGCTCCTCAACCTCGAAAAAAATTTGCAGGACAATGTCGATTTCCTAAACTCCGTTCGTCGTTTCGATGCCGCCGGTGAGGCCGGCTCAACAAGGAGACAGACGATGCGTGTGATGGTGCTCGTGAAGGCTACCGAGGACAGCGAAAAGGGCTTTCTCCCCACGCCCGAGGCGAAGGAGGCGATGGAGGCGATGGGCAGATTTAACGACGAGCTGCGCAATGCCGGCATCTTGCTCGACGCCGACGGCCTCAAGCCCTCCTCGCAGGGCAAGCGCGTTGCGTTCGATGGTCCCCGCCGGACGGTCATCGACGGGCCTTTCGCCGAGACCCGCGAACTGGTCGCCGGCTTTTGGCTCTGGGAAGTCAAGGACATGGACGAGGCGGTCGCCTGGGTGAAGCGCTGCCCCAATCCCATGCCGGGACCGAGCGAGATTGAAATCCGGCCGCTGTACGAGTTGGCTGATTGGCAATGGGAATCTGACGCCGGAGGTCACGGAAGTCCATGACCGGACGCGCGAGAAGCGCAGCGGCAACTGAGACTGTTGGCCGCAACCTGCTTGCTTCCGTTATGGCTTTGGCCGGCAAGGCAGCATGACTGCAGGCGAGACGCAGCAGGCGATCGGGGCGATTTTTCGCATTGAACGGGCCCGGCTCATCGCGGGCCTGGTCCGCCTAGTGCGCAATGTCGATCTTGCAGAGGAACTGGTGCAGGACGCCCTGGTCATAGCCCTATCCGAATGGTCCAGGACCGGCGTTCCGGCCAATCCCGGCGCTTGGCTGATGACGGTCGCCAAACACCGCGCCATCGACGCGATCCGTCGCGACAAGATGCGCGAGCGCAAACATGAGGAGATCGCGCGGGAGCTGGACGGCGAGTGCGACGGTACGGCCGAGGGAAACGAAATGGCCATGAACGACGATCTTGGCGACGAGCTGCTGGCCCTCATCTTGCCAGCCTGCCACCCTGTGCTTTCGGCCGACGCCCGCGCGGCGCTCACGCTGCGCGTCATCGGCGGTCTAACGACGGACGAGATCGCCCGTGCTTTCGTGTCGAGCGAGGTGACGATCGCCCAGCGCATCGTCCGCGCGAAGAGGACGATCGGAAAGGCCGGGCTCAGCTTCGAGGTGCCGCGCGGCGCCGAGCGTGCGGCGCGTCTGTCCTCGGTGCTGGAGGTCATCTATCTCATCTTCAATGAAGGCTATGCTGCCACGGCCGGCGACGACCTTGTCCGGCCGGGCCTGTGCCTGGAGGCGCAACGGCTGGGCCGCATGCTGGCGGGGCTGATGCCCGAGGATGCCGAGGTGTTCGGCCTGCTGGCTCTGATGGAAATCCAGGCATCGCGCCTGCCCGCACGCATCGGGCCGGACGGCGCCCTCTTGACCCTGACCGAGCAAAACCGCGCACGCTGGGACCAACTGCTGATCCGCCGAGGCCTTGACGCGCTAGCTCGCGCCGAAGCTCTCGGGGGCGACGGCCCCTATGCGTTACAAGCCGCGCTTGCAGCCTGCCATGCGCGGGCGCGCAGTCCGGCCGATACCGATTGGCCCCGCATCGCAGCGCTCTACGACCGGCTACGATCAGTGATGCCCTCGCCGGTGGTCGATCTCAATCGAGCGGTCGCCCACAGCATGGCCTTCGGGCCCGAAGCGGGCCTTCGTCTGGTGGACGAGATTGCCGACGCCGCCGCCCTGCGCAATTATGCGCCATTGCCAGCGGCGAGGGGCGATTTTCTGTTTCGGGCCGGCCGGCTGGCCGAGGCCCGCGCCGAATTCGAGGCTGCGGCCAAGCTCACCCGTAACGTGCGCGAAGCGGCCTTTCTCCTCGCCCGCGCCGACGCTTGTGGTTGACAGCATCGCTCTCCGTGCCCGAAGCGCGGCTCGGCAAGGCCGAAAGCCGCCAGTGCGCTCCCGGCCAGCTCCCTTCAATGAGCGCGATCAGCTCGCAACGCGAAAGGGGGTAACGATGCGCAAGCCTTCGTCGAGCGCCATTGCGTGCTGCATGTCCTCTGACCAAAGTGTATCGCAGCCAGCGTGAACCGCCGCGGAAGCTATCATGGCGTCATAGGTGGAAAGGCCGTACCGCTCGGCGAGCCTCAATCCTGTTTCGTGGGTCTCGAGGGTGAGCGGATGAACCGTCAACAGGCCGCGCAGCATGGTCAGCAGCGCATGCGTGTCGTCCCATGACATTTGCATCTTCCGACGCGCGACATTGGTGAGTTCGTTGAGAACCTGCACGCTGATTGCCCCGCCAGCAGCGATGACCGCCTCGGCCCGATCCGCCTTCGCCGCATCGCCTGACGCGATATAAAGAAGGACATTGGTATCGAAAAAACTAACGGGCATTCGCCTCGTCCCGATCGAATTTGAAGTCAGCGGGAAGCCGACCGCGGAAGGCGCGGAGACGCTTCAGCAACTCCTCGCGCCCGGGCTTCCGCGCGATGCCAAGCTGGCGGGCGTCAGCGACATGAATTTCGATCTCATCGCCTTCCCTGAGTTCAAGCGCTTCGACCACAGCGGCGGGAAGGCGGACCGCAAGACTATTTCCCCATTTGGCAACCTGCATGTCACTGCCTCTGCTAGATATACGATGGAAGAAATGTATATCCAGAAGGGGTCAAGGTCAAGGATCGCAGCCAATCGGTTTTCGCAGCTTGGGTATATTCATTTTTGGAGGAGAGGCCTTGATCATGCCAGCAACTGCGTCGGTACGCCTAGAATCGGTCCTGCCTCGGCGAGCCGCTGGTCGAGGGTCCACACCGTGGCGCCATGCTCCGATGCCGCCGCGAGGTGCAGGGCGTCGCCAGCACGAAGCCCGAGCATATGCTGATCGGCGAGTTTCGCGGCGACCCGAAAATGCCCGCCCGTCACCGGCAGCACGGTGAAGCTCTCAGCGACCAGCTTATTGGACATCGCGAGCGCTGCTGCGCGCTGCTCCAGGTCGATCTGTCCGGTCCGAAGCTTGATCGCCATGGCGGAGGACATCTCGGTGATGGTCCAGTCGCTGATCACAAGTTGCGCTGGGTCCTGCTCCGCCAGCCAGCCCTGAACGCGCGCGGTGATGGCTTCGTTGGATAGCGCCGCGACGATCAGCGAAGTATCGAGATAGAACATCAATAGCGATCGCCATCTCGCATCGATCGCACCAGATCGGCGGCAGCCTGAGCCTGCAGAGGCATGGTTGCGGTCAGGGATTGGAGCAGGACGGCGTCGATCCGTTTGCGAGGGCGGGCCACGGCCGTGAGCCTGGCGACCGGCTTGCCACGCCGGGTTATGTCGATCGAGTCTCCAGCCTCGACCCGGTCGACGAGCTCACTCAGATGTGCCTTGGCGTCCGCCAAATTGACCGCGTCCATCTCAGCTCCTGACCATGTAGATGGTCATGTAGCGCATAACGCGTGACAATTCCAGTGCAGAGCACGGCGAATAAGCAACTGGCTGCGTGAGCGAAGCAGGTGATCGCTCCTGCAGCGAGAATTATGCCGCTTCCCGCTTGACTCATGCATATCCCGATGGTTATACGTCGATCAATAGCCGAAGGGTTATCGATCCCAATGCCAAACGCTCACGATGTGCTCTTCAGAACGCTTGCCGATCCGACTCGGCGCGCTATTTTTGAGCGACTGTGTCGTGAAGGAGAGCAGACGGTCGGGGCTCTGACGGCTCAGGCCGGGATCTCGCAACCGGCCGTGTCAAAACATCTCGGCGTTTTGAGGCAAGCCGGGCTCGTGCGCGACCGCCATGCAGGACGGCAGACCCATTACAGCGCGCAGCTCGCCGCGCTTGCCCCCCTGATCGACTGGACAAGCCAGATGACCGGGTTCTGGCAGAGCCGGTTCGACGACCTCGAAGACCTGCTCAAAAGGATGGACCAGTGAACGAAATGGCGACCGAAACGCTCTCCGTCATTGTCGAACGGGAAATCGCTTATCCGCCCGAGAAGATCTGGCGCGCGCTCACGCAACCACACTTGATCGAGGAGTGGCTCATGAAAAATGACTTCAAACCTGTCGCGAACCACCGCTTCAATCTTCACGCAGCCTGGGGCTCTGTCGAGTGTCAGGTGCAGACGGTCGAGCCGAACAGAACGCTGACTTACACGTGGGATACCAAGGATCTCAAGAGTGTCGTCTCCTGGACCCTCACCCCCACGAATACCGGGGTCCGCTTGCGCATGGAGCAGTCGGGCTTCCGGCCGGATCAGCAGCCTTACTTCCGGGGTGCCAAAGTCGGCTGGCCGAGATTCTTTGACGATCTGGAGCAGGTTCTGGCTCGGACGGACTGAGATCCGCGGGCGCTATTCAAGCAGGGACTCTGTTACAGAGCGGCAGATGGCGGGGCGATAATGGAGGCAAGCCAATGAAGATCAAGTTGACCAAAGTATACGTGGATGACCAGGAAAAGGCTCTGGGTTTCTACACCGAAACGCTTGGCTTTGCGAAAGAGGCCGATTTCAGCAATGGGCCGTTTCGCTGGCTGACCGTCGCATCACCCGACGAGCCGGACGGGACCGAGCTGCAACTCGCGCTCAATGACAACCCGGCCGCAAAGGCCTACCAGAAAGCCATTTTCCAGCAGGGCCAGCCCGCGGTCATGTTCTTCACCGATAACGTCAAGAGCGATTACGAGCGCATCAAAGCGCGCGGCGCCGAGTTCACGATGCCGCCGACCGAGGTAACCGGCTCGACCATCGCCCAGCTGAACGACAACTGCGGCAATCTCGTTCAAATCACCCAGCTGGCGCGCCGGTAAAGCACGCGTTCGGTGGCGTGGCACCCCGGCGAGAGCCGCCAAACGGGCCGCCGATCCGCTCGGTTCGTCTTCAGAGGAGGTCTCAATGGATTGGAACAAATGGGTTCGGCAGATCCACCGCTGGCTGTCGATTATCTTTGCGGCGGTCGTCGCCGCCATCTTCATCAGCCTGGGAGTAGGCAAGGAACCCGCCTACTGGGTGTACCTCTTGCCGCTGTTTCCACTCGGCTTGCTCCTGCTTACCGGACTGTACATGTTCGTGCTGCCTTACGCGCCCAAGTGGCGCAGCGCAGGGGGCACCGGCGCATTGGAGTGAATGCATGGCCAATAAGACGTCTATCGAGTCATCGGCGGTCGTGAAGAAGCCAGCCGCGAAGCCTGCAGCCGCAAAGCCGGTCCCCCTCGCAGGCGGCAACCCGCAGATCCCGAAGGGTGATGGTGACGCTCCTGTGCAGGCCTACATCGCGGCCATGCCGGGCTGGAAACGCGACGTCGGGCACCGCCTCGACGCACTCATCGAGCACAACGTTCCCAACCTGCGCAAGGCCGTCAAATGGAACTCGCCCTTCTATGGCGTAGAAGGTCAAGGCTGGTTCCTCAACTTCCATTGCTTCACAAAGTACATCAAGCTGGCTTTCTTCCGCGGCACGTCGCTGCAGCCTGTCCCTCCAGGCGAGTCCAAGCACAAGGACGTGCGCTACCTCGACATCCGCGAGGACGACCAGCTCGACGAAGCTCAACTCACCGACTGGGTAAAGCAAGCCAGCCAGTTGCCTGGCGAGCGAATGTGAGTGGAATGCCAGTCATTCCCGCAAACCCGGTGCCGACTAGCGGTATTCATCTGACGGGCGAGCGGCAACAACCGCAGGGAAAGCGACAATGATGATGAAGAGTGGCTCTATGGAAGGAAATGCAGAGAGCTCTCCCTCTCAGCTGATCGATGCGAGGATCAGTGAGCTGGGCGATTGGCGAGGCAAGACGCTTTCCCATGTCCGCGCTCTCGTCAAGCAGGCTGACCCGGAAGTGGTCGAGGAGTGGAAGTGGCGAGGTGTTCCGGTGTGGTCGCACGCCGGAATAATCTGCACCGGCGAGACCTACAAGAA
Source organism: Mesorhizobium sp. M0119 (assembly GCF_040322615.1). Lineage (NCBI taxonomy): Bacteria > Pseudomonadati > Pseudomonadota > Alphaproteobacteria > Hyphomicrobiales > Phyllobacteriaceae > Mesorhizobium > Mesorhizobium sp. M0119. Next base: position 56,980 of record NZ_JAMYTU010000028.1, on the reverse strand, counting down.
CGTCGTGAAGGTGACCTTCGCAAAGGGCGCCTCCCTGCCGGATCCTTCAGGCCTGTTCAACTCCAGCCTCGAAGGCAACACCAGGCGCGCCATCGATATCCGTGAGGGCGAGGACATAGATGAGAATGCGTTCAAGGCGCTGATACGCGCTGCTGCCGCCCTGAACACGGCCCGATAGTCAGCTCTGGCCGATATGGTCGGCTAGCGGGCCGAGAGCGGCGAGCAAAGCTTCGCCGGTGGCTTGCGTCGCGTTCTCATGCGGCGCGCGCAGGTTCAGCCAGCGACTGTCGCCAGACCGTACCGCCAGCACTGCCTTCATCGCGGCGATGAGGCCGGCGTCCTGGATGATTTTGCGGAATGCCTTGATAGCGGCGTCCGCGTCGGTAGTGTCCTCTCCCGCCAGCGCGGCGTCGTAGAGGGCCCGGATCGCTGCGGCATTCAGATTGACTGTCGCCGAGATGCAGCCGGCAGCACCGTTGGCGAGGCCTTTCGTCAGCTGTGCTTCCGAGCTCGGGAACACCGCGACTCTTGGGGCTGCCGCAATGACCTCGGCGGTGTTGTTCCAATCGCCGGCGCTGTCCTTGTAAGCCACCACGACATCGGGAAACGCTTCGCTCAACCGGGCGGTCAGCGCCGGGCTCACCGGTACGCCGGAATTCTGCGGGATATGGTAGAGGATCATTCTCATTGCCGGGTTCGCCACCCGTTCGATCAGCTCGCTGTAGTAGCGGGCCTGGCCGTTGTCGCCGGCGGCCGTATAGAAGAACGACGGCAGCACCATCACCCCGGCACAGCCGAGACCGACCGCATGCGCCGTCAGCTCGACGGTTTCGGCAAGTGCTGTGACACCGGTGCCGGGCATCAGATGGCCTGGCGAAATGCCGGCCTCGACCAGCCACTCCAGCGCTTGCATGCGCTCGCGCAACGAGACGGACAACGCCTCGCCCGTGGTGCCGAACGGCGACAGGAAATGCGCTCCCTGATCCAGCACCCACTTGGCGTGTGATATCCAGAGGTTGCGGGCAATGCGGCCGTCGTTTTCGAACGGCGTCAGGATCGGTGCGATGGTTCCTTGCGGGCGGATCATGTGCGTCCTTCTACCGGTGAAAATCTGTGCAGTGCTCAAAGCCCGGCATCAAGAATGTCGAGCAAGCTACATGAAGCAGTGTTGCTGAGTACCGGGCGTTCGACCTCGAAAGCAAGCGGCTCGCGCATAGGCGCGCGATTGTGATCGAGCGGCGGTTCTGAGGCTCTCGAGGTATATCCTTGTCACGGGATAACGTCGTCTGGCCGAAAGGGGGGTGACAAACGAGTTCTGCTGTTTCATCAATGCCGCCTTTTGAGGAGAAGCCCATGCGGAGGATCGGTGTCGGCATTATCGGCTGCGGCAACATTTCGGATGCCTATCTGAAGGCGTCGCCACAATTTCCGGTGCTCGACATTGTCGGCGTCGCCGACATCAATCGGACGGCGGCCGAGGCCAAGGCAGCGGCCTACGGCCTGGCTGCCATGCCGGTCGACGCGCTGTTGGCCGATCCGCGCGTCGAGATCGTGCTCAATCTGACGACGCCGCAGCATCATGTGCCGGTCGGCTTGCAAGCTGTCGGGCAAGGCAAGCACGTCTATTCGGAGAAGCCGCTGGCAACGACGCTCAGCGACGCCGAGCGGCTCGTCGCGGCCGCGCGCGAACAGGGCGTGCGTGTCGGCTGCGCACCCGACACCTTTCTTGGCGGCTCCCACCAGACGGCGCGGCGGCTGGTCGATGAGGATACGGTTGGGACCATTGTCGCCGGCTCTGCCTTCATGCAGGTGCCCGGCCACGAGCTCTGGCATCCCAATCCGGATTTCTACTATCAGCCGGGCGGTGGGCCGATGCTCGACATGGGACCGTACTATCTGACCTGCCTGGTTAACCTTCTGGGTCCGGCAAAATCGGTGATCGGGCAGGCAAAGTCATCCTATCCAACCCGCACCATCGGTTCTGGACCGCGCCAGGGCGAAACGATCCAGGTCGAGGTGCCGACCCATATTTCCGGCCTGCTCACATTCGAGAATGGCGCCGCGGTCTCGATCACCACCAGCTTCGACGTCTGGAAGCATGAACACAATCACATCGAACTTTACGGAACCACGGGCTCGATGATTGTCTCCGATCCCAACCAGTTCCAGGGCGACATCAGGACCAGCCAGCGCAAGGGCGACTGGACCGTGGCCGATCAGATCCATTCCTATGGCGACGGCAATTACCGGGGCCTCGGCCTCGCCGACATGGCGCAGGCGATCGTCTCCGGCAGACAGCACCGTGCCAGTCTCGATCTTTCCCTCCATGTCCTGGAAATCATGGAATCGATCATCTCTTCAGCAGAGATAGGGCAGCGTATCGACCTCAGATATGGCTGCGCCCGGCCGGCGCCGATGCGCGCCGACCTGCCTTTCGGAATTCTGGAATAGGGAATAACGCGATGAGCAAGACGGCATTGATTTTCTGGGGCGGCTGGGAAGGTCACACCCCGGCCCGAAGCGCCGAAATCGTCAAGGAGATGCTGGCCGGCAACGGCTTTGACGTGCGGCTGGAGCAGGGGACTTCGACGCTTGCCGATCCGCAGCTGGGCAAGCTCGATCTCATCGTCCCGGTGATCACCATGTCGACGATCGAAAAGCCGGAGTTGCAAAACCTGACCAGCGCCGTCGGGGCCGGCACCGGCCTTGCAGGCTTTCACGGCACCATGTGCGACAGCTTCCGCAACGAGCCGGAATACCAGTTCATGACCGGCGGCCAGTGGGTCGCCCATCCCGGCAACATCATCGACTATCACGTCGACATCACCAGGCCAGACGATCCGGTCATGCAGGGCATCGATAGTTTCGCCTACCGTTCTGAGCAGTATTACATGCATGTCGATCCGACCAACGAGGTGCTGGCGACGACGACTTTCACCGGCGAGCATCTCGATTTCATCGCCGGCGTCGTCATGCCGGTTGTCTGGAAGCGCCGCTACGGCAAGGGCCGCGTCTTTTACAGCGCGCTCGGCCACACCGCCGACGAGTTCGCCGTGCCGCAAATGCGCACGATGTTCGAACGCGGCGCGATTTGGGCCAGCCGAAACTGGGACCTTGCGTAGCCGTTCAATCCGAACGCCACGTATCGTTGTAATCTTTCATAGGGCGGCCGCCCGAACGCCGACACAGGCACTGGACTGCAGGCAATTGACTGCCATGGTAGCATCCAATACAGCGGTCTCATCGGAAATTCCGTAGCTGGAGGTCGAATGGAGCAGACGTGGCGATGGTTTGGTCCGAGCGACGCGGCAACGCTTGCCCATGCCAGGCAGGCCGGCGCGACCGGCATCGTGACGGCATTGCACGACATCCCCTACGGCGAAGTCTGGCCGATCGACGCCATCAGGCAGCGCCAGGCGCTTATCGAGGCGGATCCGGCGATGGGCCTCAAATGGAGCGTCGTCGAGAGTGTGCCCGTGCACGAGGACATCAAGCTCGGCCGCGGCGATCTCGATCGGCTCTACGACAATTTCAGGCAGACCTTACGCAATTTTGGCGCCTGCGGTGTGCGCACGGTCTGCTACAACTTCATGCTGATCCTCGACTGGACCCGGACCGACCTGGCTGCGCCGCTGTCGGGCGGCGGACGGGCGCTCCGCATGAACATGCACGAGCTTGCCGCGTTCGATTGCTACATGCTGCAGCGCAAGGGATCGGAGCGCGACTATGCGTCCGATGTTCTCCAGCGGGCGAGCGAATGGTTCGAGACGACGCCGGATACGTCAAAAGAGCGTCTGCTCGCCAACATCATGGCCGGCCTGCCGGGCGCCTTCAAGCGCTATGACATAGCGGAATTGCGCGAAGTGGTGGCCGAGCAGTCGAGCCTGTCGCACGACCGGCTGCGCGAGAATCTCGTCCGGTTTCTCGAAAACGTGCTGCCGGCGGCCGAAGAGGCGGGCGTCACGTTGGCGATCCACCCGGACGATCCGCCGCGCGATCTCGTCGGCCTGTGCCGGATCGTCAAGAACGCCGACGACATCGCCCTTATCCTGGACGCCGTGCCATCGGCCCATAGCGGCCTCACCTTGTGCACGGGGTCGCTGGGCGCCAACCCGGCCAATGACGTGCCCGCCATCGCCAGGCGCTTTGCGCACAAGATAAACTTCGTGCATCTGCGCAACGTCAGCAAGGACCCGGACGGCTCGTTCATGGAATCCGAGCATCTGAGCGGCGATGTCGACATGGTCTCGGTGGTTTCGATCTTGCTCGACGAGCAGCAACGCCGCCGCGACGCCGGGGAACCGGCGGCGCTGCTGCCGTTTCGCCCGGATCATGGCCACGAGCTGATCGATGACGCCGCGCGGCACACCCATCCCGGCTACCCCGTGATCGGCCGTCTTCGCGGCCTTGCCGAATTGAGAGGCGTGATGACGGCGATTGCCCATCAGCGCGGCTACCGGCTGCAATGACGGCGCCCCGCCTGCTCTGCGTCGGCGCGCTCACCTACGACACGATCTTGCGCCTCGATGTCCTGCCCTCCGGCGCCGGCAAGTTCCTGCCAAGCGAGGCCGTGCAGATCGCGGCCGGCATGGCAGCAAGCGCGGCCGCGTCGGCCAGCCGCCAGGGCGGGCAGGTCTGGCTATGGGCAAGCGTCGGCAACGATGCTGTCGGCCGCGATGTCATCGGCCAGATGGAGGCGGAGCGGGTCGACTGTTCGTTGGTGCGCAGGGTTGAAGGTGGCCGCTCGGCCATTGCCACCATCCTGGTCGATGCCGCCGGCGAGCGTATGATTGTGCCCTTCTACGATGCAGTCACGCAAGCTGATCCTGACCGTCTTCCGCCCGCGGATTTTTCCCACTTCGACGCCGTGCTGGTTGATGTCCGCTGGCCCGGAGCCGCGGCCCTGGCGCTGGCGAAGGCTCGCGAGTGCGGCATCCCGGCGATCCTTGACGCCGATGTCGCGTCGCGACCGGTGCTCGACCGGCTGCTACCGCTCGCCTCGCACGTCGTTGCTTCGCTGCCGGCGGCACGCATCCTTTGCGGTCCGGAGATATCCGCCGGTTCTGCCGTCGCCATTCTCGGCGAACGGACCGGCGCCTTCGTGGCGGTCACCGATGGCGCGAACGGCACCGTGTTCCGCTACTCGGGCAGCAATGACGTCCGTCATCTGCCGTCGCCGCGGGTCGAAGCCGTCGACACTCTGGCGGCAGGCGACGTGTTCCACGGCACCTTCGCTCTCGGCCTGGCCGAAGGTTGGGACGAAGAGCGGGCGATAGCAGTGGCCAGCGCCGCCGCCGCCCTGAAATGCCTGCGCTTTGGCGGACGTCTTGGCGCACCGACGCGCGCGGAAACGCTGGCTTTCATGCAAGGATCGACATGATGCCGAACACGCTTGGGCCGGCTCGGTGGAAAGAGCACGTCAAGTGGCGCCCGTCGACTACCATGGCAGTCTCTGCGCAACTGTTCGAGGGAGGATAAATGGCTGAGTTCAAAAAACGCGCACTGGTCACCGGGGCGGCCATGGGCATCGGCCGTGCTGTCGCCGAAAGACTGGCCGAGCAAGGCGTCGACCTGATCCTGTTCGACCGGGCGGGCGATCAGTTGGATGAGGTAGCGGCACAGCTTTCGGGGCGCGGCGTGACCGTGCACACCGTGCTTGGCTCGACCGCCGACACTGAAGCCTGTGGCCGCGCCGTCGAGCTTGCCCGGTCCGCGTTCGGCGGGCTCGACATGCTCTCCCACAATGCCGGCATCCAGCGTTACGGAACGGTGGAGACCACGGACGAGGCGCTTTGGGACGAGGTGATGAACGTCAACCTCAAGGCTGCCTACCTGCTCTCCCGCGCGGCGATGCCGCTGCTGCGGCAAAGCCGCGGCGCCATCGTCCATATGAGCTCGGTGCAGGGTCTGGCCAGCCAGGAAGGGGTTCTGGCCTACAGCGCGGCCAAGCACGGCCTGATCGGCCTAGTCAAATCGATGGCCGTCGACTATGCGCCGCTCGGCGTGCGCGTCAATGCCGTCGCTCCGGGTGCGGTCGACACGCCGATGCTGCGGGATGCGGTCAAGCTCAACGATAAGCCCGACGAGATCCTGCGCATCCTCGACAATATGCATCCGCTCGGCCGTACCGCCCAGCCGCAAGAGATTGCCGCAGTCGTTGCCTTCCTGCTGTCCGACGATGCCTCCTTCGTCACCGGCGAGGTCGTACGCGTCGATGGCGGCCTGCTGGCGCGCATCGGCGGTTCTCCGCGCAAGGAATAACGTCGGCGCTGCTGCTTGCGCAGGCATTTCATGAACGACTTGAAGCTGCAGAGCCTATAAGGGGTCGCCGATGGCAGGGCTTTTGGGAATGCGGACCATCACCGAGGGGCGGCTCGGCGAAACCGCCCCCGGCGCTTCAGTTGCGGCTAGGACGTTCGAGGTTTTGCTCGACCAGATCCTGACCTTCCGCCTGAAGCCGCACGAGCTGATTTCTGAAAAGGCGATGTCGGAAGCCCTCGGCGTGAGCCGCACGCCGGTCAGGGAGGCGCTCGCCCGGCTGGCCGGTCTTGGCTTGATCGACATTTATCCGCAGCGCGGCAGCATGGTGGCGCCGCTGCGGATTGCCGATCTCGAGAAATCGCAGTTTCTGCGCGAAGCGCTCGAAGTCGGCCTGATCAAGCGCGCGGTCGAGAGCCCGCGCCGTGCCGACCTGCTTGCCGTGCTCAAAGGCGAACTGGCGGTCCAGGAGACGTTCGCCTCCATCGCGGACGACAGGCGCTTCTTCAAGTCGGACGAGCTGTTCCATCAGCACATCGCCAGCCATGCCGGCTTCCCCGGAATCTGGGCCGACATCAGCGCGGCGAAGCTGCACATGGACCGCTTCCGCTTCCTGTCTTTCCCGCGCCTCGACAGCATGTCGGTGGTTCTCGGCCAACATCGGCGGATCGTCGATGCGCTCGAGCAGGCCGACGCCCTTGCCGCGGAAGAGGCGATGCGAACGCATCTTCGCCGCATCTTCGAGGTGCTCGAAATCGTCCGGGAGCGCTATCCCCATTATTTCGAGGCAAACGGCAGTGTGAGCCCGCTTTCGGCTGGCTCAATCCAAGCCTGAGCCTTTCTTGCGCGCTTCCGAAGGCGTCTTGGTCTTGCTGCCGGATTTGTCGGAAGCTGGCTCGGCTTTGCGATCTTGACCCTCGCCGCCTTGCTCCTTGCGGAGCTGCTTTTCCACTATCGATCGCGATCCTTCCGCCGGGTCTTGTTCAGGATGAGTATCGGTTCCCGTCATGTCGGCTCCTATCCATTTTGATCAATTGCGTGCGGCGTGGGCTGACCTCCGCCGCCGATTCTGTCGCGCCCGATCATCAGCCAGGCGGCGAACAGCACGACCAGTACGACCACGATCCAGGCGACGAAACGAGGCATCGGCCTCATGTCCCTCGCCGCCGCTTGCTGCCGCGTGCCTCCGGATCGGAGCCGGCCTCGACCGTTGGATCGGGCACGACCGGGCCGCGTTCGGCCTCGGAACCCTCAGCTTCGATCTCCTGCACGGCCTGATCCCAGTGCTCGCGCTCGCGTCCTTGCGGACGGCCTTCGCGCTCCCAGATCTCATGGGCTCGCTGCCTGATACGCTCTTTCCTGTCCATGGCCTTTGCCTCCTCATCCCCTAATCCGGCGATCGCTGGTTTGTTCCGCGGTGCCAGCGCCGTTCATCGCGGTTCAGTTGACCTGATCACCCAGCGCTCTAGATCAAACTTCGCGCCGAAGTCGCTAGGTGCGGGGAGAACAATCGTGTGGCAGCAACGCTACAAGCACGTATTGTAAATGCCGTTACAGCCATCGGTCTTCGACCAGACCGCCTGTGCTTGCTGCTGATAATATTTGTACTGACGGCATGCTCGCCTTCCGACCAGGTCGAGCAGCAGTCGAAAATCGCGGCTTCCGCCACACAGACTGCATCGCTGGTCCTGGAGAGCTGGATCGCTGGGGATGCCCCGTCGGAATACACGTCGCGCACTTTGCAATCGGCCGGCAAGGCGCTCGCCGATGCCGGTGCGCAAATCCAGTCCGCCAAGTCGCCTGAGCCCAGCGGGCAAGCCGGTCTGACGATGGCGGTTGGACGGCTTTCCGCAACGGCAATGCGCGCGGCGACGGCCGTGCAGAATGGCAACCGCTCGGAAGTGGAACAGGCGCAGCAGGATCTGCGGGCCGCCGCCGCCGACCTGAGCACGTCCTACGCGAAATATTTCGCGCCGAAATCATGAAGAAGCTGCTCGAAATATCGCTCGGCGTCGTCACCAGCGTTGGCGGATTTCTTGAGGTCGGATCAGTGGCGACCGCCGCTCAGGCCGGCGCGGCGTTCAGGTTTCAGCTGATATGGGCCGTCGTCTTGGGCACGATCTGCATCATCTTCCTGGTCGAAATGGCCGGACGCTTCGCCGCAGTTAGCCATCACACCATCGCCGACGGGATCCGGGAACGGTTTGGCTTCAACGCCTTTCTGTGGCCGTTGCTTGCGACCTTGCTGGTCAACTTCCTGGTCATGGCAGCCGAAATCGGCGGTGTTGCCATTGCGCTCGAGCTCGCCACCGGCATCGGCTTTCAGTGGTGGGCGCTGCCGGTCGCTTTTCTGGCATGGCTGTTCCTTTGGAAAGGCACGTTCGGATTCATCGAAAAGGGCGTCGCGATGCTCGGGCTGGTCACGCTGTGCTTCGTGGTTGGCGCAGTCATGCTGAAGCCCGATTGGGGGCAGGTCGCGGCCGGGGCCGTGCCCACACTGCCGGATCACGACGCGGCCAACTACTGGTTCATGGCGGTCAGCATTCTTGGCGCGTCGATCTCGCCCTATCTGTTCATGTTCTATTCGTCGGGAGCGATCGAGGACGAGTGGGACAAGAGCTATCTCGGAGCCAATCGGGCCATTGCCGGCCTGGGCATGAGTTTTGGCGGCACAATCGCTATCGGTGTGCTGATTGTGGCGGCGCTCGTGCTGGCCGCGCACGGCATAGAGCAGGTCGATGACTACCACCAACTGCCACTGATGCTGATTCCGATCTTCGGTTTCTGGGGATTTGTCCTGTTCGTTGCTTCACTAGGCATTGCCTGCTTCGGTGCCGCGCTCGAAATCGGCCTGCAGCAAGCCTACCTTGTGGCGCAGGGTTTCGGCTGGACCTGGGGCGAGAACCTGAAACCGCGCGACGACCCGGGTTTCAGCACCGTCTATACGATCTTGTTGGTTCTCGCCGCCATTCCGATCGCACTGGGCCTCGATCCGCTGAAGCTCACCATCTTTTCCATGGCGCTGACGGCCGCCAGCCTGCCACTGACCGTGGTGCCGTTCCTCTTCCTGCTGAATGACGAGCGTTATGTCGGCGAGCACCGCAATGGCATGATAGCGAATGCCGCGGTCATCTTCATCATCGCGCTCGGTTTCGTGCTCGCGATCGTGACCATTCCTTTGCAGATATTCGGAGGCACGTGATGGAGTTGCTGCGCGACATCCTGGACAAGCAAGTGGTCGACCGCGAGCAGGTCAAGATCGGCAAGGTCGACGGGCTGGTGGCCGAGCTCAGGCCAGGCGAGCCGCCTAAAATCGTTGCGGTCGAGCTCGGCTCGATCACGCTGGGGCGTCGGCTTGGCGAGCGACCCGGGCGCTGGATGGCGCGGGTTGCGGCAAGGCTCGGCGGCAAGCGCCATGCCGAGCCGCACCGCATCGCCTGGAACAAGGTGCGCGACATCGGCGTCGACATCGAGTTCGATATCGACGTCCGCGAAACGGCGATTTTCGACTGGCAGGACTGGCTGCGCGATCATGTCATTGGTCGTATTCCGGGAGCTGGATGATGGCCACCGTCAATCTTGAGCAATTGGCTGGCAGGAATGTGCTTTCGCAGCGTGGCAAAAGCATCGGCCGTATCGAGGAGATACGCGCCGAACCGGATGGCGACGACCTGGTAGTTGCCGAGTACCATGTCGGCATCTACGCGGCCTTCGAGCGTCTGTCCGCTTCGGCCATCGGCATTGCGGTCCTCGACGCCTTTCGATTGCGCGGTCGCGACAGCGTGTACCGCATTCCCTGGGACAAGCTCGACATCTCCGACCCGGCGCGGCCGCGGTTGTTATGCACGACGGAAGAACTTTCCGGTATGAAGGGGAGTATCGAGGGCGATAAACCGGAATGAACGATACTTTCCCGCCGTCGGAGAATGGGGTCCAGTGAAAGTCCTGGTTATCGGCGCCGCCGGCCTGATCGGTGCCTCCGTCGTGGCACGCCTTCTTTCCGAAAGGCATGAGGTGATCGGATTGGTCCGCAGCCCCGGCGCAAACCGGGCCGGCAATTATCAATTGCTGGTGCTGGACATGGCGGCGGCGCTGCAGCCCGAAGACTGGCTACCGCATCTCAGGGGTGTCGACGCCGTCGTGAATTGTGCCGGCGTCCTGCAGGACAGCCCTCGCGAAAAGACGCGCGAAGTCCATCGCGATGCGGCGGCAGCACTCTTCCTCGCCTGTGCGCGGGCAGGGGTTGCCCGGGTAATCCACTTCTCGGCGATAGGCGTCGATCGGGCGCAGCCTTCGGCATTCTCGGCGACGAAACTGGCCGGCGACCAAGCGCTTATGGCGCTTGATCTGGATTGGGTGATCCTGCGCCCGTCCGTGGTGCTCGGCCGGCCGGTGTTTGGGGCCAGCGCATTGTTTAGGGGTCTCGCCTCGCTGCCGGTGCTACCGTCCATGCCCGGCACCGGCCGGCTCCAGGTGGTACTACTCGACGACGTGGTCTCAACAGTCGTCTTCCTTCTCGATCCCGACAGTCCGTCTCGCGTCGTGTTGGAACTTGTCGGTCCCGAACAGCTGAGCATGGACGAGGTCGTCGGCAGCTATCGCCGATGGCTCGGCTGGGCTCCTGCAGCCAGGTTTGTCTTGCCGGCGGCTGTTGCAAGGCTTCTCTACCGCCTCGGCGACCTTGCCGCGATGTTCGGCTGGCGTCCACCGATGCGCACCAACGCGGCCAGAGAGATCGCCCGAGGAGCGGTTGGAGATCCCTCGGACTGGACCGCCGCGACCGGCATACGCCCGCAAACCCTGGCGGGCTTCCTCGCGCTCAATCCGGCAACGGTGCAGGAAAAATGGTTTGCCCGGCTGTATTTCATCAAGCCTGCGATCTTCGTCGTCCTGCCCTTCTTCTGGATCGTGACGGGTATTGTGTCGCTGACCACCGGCTATAACGGTGGCATCGAGCTGATGCAAAGCACGGGGGCTGGCATCTTGTCGGCGCCGACCGTGATAGCCGGTGCTCTTGCCGACATCGCCGTCGGCGCGCTCCTAGCCTGGCGGCCAGCGACGCGAAAAGGCCTCTATGGCGGCATCGCGCTCTCGCTCTTCTACCTGGTCGTCGGAAGCTTCCTGAGCCCCGATCTGTGGAACGACCCGCTTGGGCCGTTTCTCAAGGTGTTGCCGATCCTGGTGCTGCACCTTGTGGCCTTGGCAGTGCTGGAGGAGCGTTGATGCTCTATTCCCTGCTGAAATTTCTGCATGTCATCGGCGCATCCGTGCTGCTTGGTACCGGCGCCGGTATCGCTTTCTTCATGCTGCTCGCCCACAGGACCGGCAATGCCGCGACGGTTGCGGCGGTGGCGCGTATCGTCGTCGTCGCCGACTTCCTTTTCACCGCGACGGCCGTGGTCGCGCAGCCTTTGACCGGAGCCGCGCTCGCCTGGCAGGCAGGCTACTCGCTGTCGGAGGGCTGGATCGTACTTTCGATCGCGCTCTATATCTTCACCGGAATGTTCTGGCTTCCGGTCGTCTGGATGCAAATGGAGATGCGCAAGCTGGCATCGCAAGCCGCCGCTGCAGGCGCGCCGTTGCCGCCGCGCTATCATCGGCTCTTCTGGCTGTGGTTCGCCTTCGGCTTCCCCGCCTTCGCTGCGGTACTCGGGATTTTCTGGCTGATGATCACTCGGCCTGCGATCGACTGGTGAAGACAGGCCGCGTGCAGCTGCCGGGATGAGCGATGACTTTCATTTCAGCGTATAGAGATAGGCCGCGATATCCCGCGCCTCCTGCTCGGAAATTCTGGTCGAAGGCATTGCCGTGTGCGGATTGATCTCTCTTGCGGCGCGTATCCAACGGACCATGTTTCGCGGGTTGTTGGACAATACGCCGCCGATATAGACCCGGGTGGCCAAGCTGGCGTCGAGGCGTGGACCGACCAGTCCCTGCGCGCCGGGCACGCCGGTGATCGTGTGGCATCCGGCACAGCCATTGGCCATGATGATTGGTATGGCGCGGGCGCCAACACCGCCGGTTGCATTGTCGGCCTTCTGCTCCACTCGACGGCTTTGCTCGAAGTACAACGCGATCCCGGCCAGGGCTGCAACAAGCACGACAATTGCCGCGGCGCCGAGGATGGGTCCGGACGGAGTGAAGCGCGATGTTGCGCGCACGCCGATGCTGCTAGGGGCATTGTCCGTCTTATGCGCGACCCTGACGAGGCGCTCCGGCCACAACGTCAGGGCCGCCCAAGCTGCGGCCAGCACGGCAATCGCCGTCCCGGCACCAATGACCAGCTTAGACAGCCTGGAGCGCATGCGACGCCTCCCGTCTTCTCTGTCCACTTGAGCGAATCCACAGACCGGCCAGCAGCAACGCGGCTCCGCCATAAATCAGGCCGGCCGGAACCCACATCACCAAGCCGGCGAGCTGCTGGTCCTCGAGCGGGCTAAGGCTCCACAATTCCGCGCCGGCTGCGTTTACCGGGTACCACAGCCTTGGCGAGACCAGCAGCAGCACCCCGAGCAGGCCGGTGTGCAGCGAGGTGAAAAAGAGGTACATGACTGCGCTGCCGTAGGCTTGTTCGCGGCCTGAACGCGGCAGCAGCACCCACCAGAACAGCAGCCCCGTACCGAAGAAGCTGGCATGTTGCGCATAATGCAGGACACCCTGTGCAAGCGCCGCCTCGAACAGCGCCGGAACGTGCCACGCCCATATCGCGACGCCGTGCAGGAAGGTCGCGGCTAGAGGGCGGCTGACGGCGGCCCAAACGGTTCGAAGCACCTTCGCCTGCCCGGCTGCGCCAAATGCCAGCCGCAGCTTGGTCGGCAATGCCCACATCATCGCCGCCGCCGGACGGGAGGCGACCAGCAGGGGTGCCGCCACCGCCACCAACAGCTCGTGCTCGATCATGTGGGCGGTGAAAACGCGCTCACCGAATGCGTGGAGCGGACTGACCAGTGCTGCCGCCAAAATGGCCCAGCCGGTCGCAAACAGCAGGGCTTGCCGCAACCGCAACGGGCGGCTGCGGGCACTCCGACGCCACAGCCGAAAGGCGCCTGCCGCGTAAAGCAGTGCGACCATGGTTAGCGGCAGCGTGATCGGCAACGCCAGCGTCCAGCCGGCCTGCGGGGCGCCGGCACCGTAGCAGATCGAGGTCGAGAAGAGCGCGTCGAAGCTCATCGTAGGCAGCCGTCAACAATGAGCGAAGCCGCGCCTTGCATGACGATTACCAGCGCAAACAGCACCGCGCTGAGAATGCCGATATTGGCGACGAAATGCTCGGTGCCGCGCGTACGATCCGGTTTAAAGGCGGCGCCACCTTGCTGTCGCGCCCGCCACGAAAGCACGCCGCCGAGCAAGGCCAGCACTGTCAGCACCAGCGCAATGACCGGTATGACGGGAATACCGTGGGCACACTGCCACTCCACGAAGGCATAATTCAGCTGCGTCGACACCGCCCAGGCCAAAGGCCCGGACAACAGCCCGCCCCATGATGTGCCCAAGCGAAGCGCACGCATCTCAGTCAAGCCTCGGCATCCAGTAGATCAACAGATAGATCGGGATCCAGGTCGCGACCACGAAATCCCAGTAGAAGACGTTGTCGCCAACGTCCCCGAAACGCCGGCCGCTATGGCCATGGCGCGTGAACATCAGGACCGTCAGCACCAGCGTGTCGCCGACGTCGGTAATCAGGTGCGTTGTGTGAAGGCCGAGCAGGACCCACAGCATCGAGCCGTACGCATTGGTATCCCAATAAATGTTGAGGGCCGGAAATTCGAACCACCGCACGACAAGCGGTGCGATACCGAGCAGCGACATGACGATCAGGCCGATGCGCACGGGCACCATGGCACAGGCTTCGGTGTAGCGGTTCAGTATGTGATTGGGCACCACGCTGGCGAGCAGCAACAGCGTGACGATGGTGCCCGGCCAATGGTTGGGCGGCGGCACGCCCAATGGCCATTTGGGCGACAGATAGGCGAGGTAAAGATAGGTGCCTGCGGCGAGCGCGAAGCCGGTGCCCTCCAGCGCCATGAAGGCGAGAGTGCCCCACCAGGTCGGGCTGCGCGGTCCGATCCCGAAGGTCGGGAGTTTGGAAAGATCGGCGGCAGGACGCTGTTTCATTCCTCATCCTCCGGATCGCCTTTCGGCCAGAACCAACCGATCAAAGTGATGGCGATCGGCCCGGCTCCCCAGACCACCGCCCACGGGCTGAAGATCGAATAGAGAAAGGTGGCGCCGACGGCGAGCGCGGCGAACAATGGCCAGATCGACGGCGTCGCCGACTTCTCGCGCACATCTGGATGCGCCTCTGCCACGGTCGAAATGACAAGTTCGCGCGCGTCGACGCGAAGCCCGGTCGCGACAGGCAGCGTGTCACGTTCGGCCCAGAGCGGCTCGGCGTGGGTAACCACCGGGATCCGAGCGAAATTATAGCTCGGCGGTGGAGAGCTCGTCGCCCATTCCAGCGTGCCGGCATTCCAGGGATTGTCCCCGGCCGGGGCGCCCCTCGAGGCGCTGTACACCAGGTTTATAGTGAACAGAACGAAGCTTAGGAACAGGATGACCGCGCCGGCTGTGATGAACAGGTTGATGTTGCCCCAGCCGAGTTCCACCGGATAGGTGTAGACCCGCCGCGGCATGCCCCACAGGCCGACAATGTGCATCGGAAAGAACGCCGCATTGAAGCCTAGGAAGGCAAGCCAGAAGTGCCAGCGTCCGAGACGTTCGCTCATCATCCGGCCGGTGATCTTGGGGAACCAGAAATAGGTCGCGCCGAGCAGCGGGAACACCGACCCGCCGATCAGCACGTAATGGAAATGCGCGACCACGAAATAGGTGTCGTGCACTTGCAGGTCCAATGGCACCGACGCCAGCATCACCCCAGTCAGGCCGCCCGCGACGAACGTGAAGAAGAAGCCGAACACGAACAGCAGCGGCGTTCTGATTATCGGGCGTCCGTCCCACAATGTCGCCAGCCAGCAGAAGATCTGCAGCCCGTTCGGGATGGCGATCAGCATGCTCGAGGCGGTGAAGAAGCTCGCGCCGAGCTTGGGCAGACCGGTTGCGAACATGTGGTGAACCCACAGGCCGAACGACAGAAAGCCGACCGCGATCAAGGCCAGTACCATGCTCAGATAGCCGAATACCGGACGCCGGGCGAAAGCGGTGATGATCGAGGACACCATGCCGGTAGCCGGCAGGAATATGATGTAGACTTCGGGGTGGCCGAAGAACCAGAACAGGTGCTGGAACAGCAATACGTCGCCGCCCTCGGCGGGATTGAAGATATGGGTGCCGACCAGGCGGTCGAGGATCAGGAACGTCGACGTGATCATGACCGCCGGCATGGCGAACACGATGACGAAGGAGGTGACCAGCATCGCCCAGACATAGAGCGGAATCTTGTCCAGCGACATGCCCGGCGCACGCTGCTTCAGCACGGTGACGATGGTGGCAACCGCGACCGCCAACGATGACACTTCGGTATAGGTGATCATCTGCGCCCACACGTCGGAACGCTTGCCTGGCCCGAATTCAGGACCGGACAGCGGCACGTAGGAGAACCAGCCGACGTCGGGCGCCATGTCGAGTGCAAACGAGACCCAGGCGAAGAGGCCACCGGAGAGATAAATCCAGAAGCTGAATGCATTGAGGCGCGGAAAGGCGATGTTGCGGGTGCCGACCATCAGCGGCACGAGGTAGATGCCGGTCGCCTGGACGATCGGCACCGCAAACAGGAACATCATGGTCACGCCATGCATGGTGAACAGCTGGTTGTAGCGGTCGGGCCCGATCAGCCCGCGCTCCGGCCCCGACAGTTGGATGCGCATGGCAACGGCGCTGAGGCCACCGAGGCACAGGAAGGCGAAAGCGGTGATCAGGTAGCGCCGCGCGACAATCTTGTGGTCGACGCTCGAGAGCGCACCGATGATGCCCGGCGCCGTCTGCCATGTCCGCGCCAGCCAGCGGTCAAGGCTGGAGTCGTCGAGGCTGGTATCGCGAGGACCGTCGCGCTCGGGGGCCAGGTCTCCTTTGCCGGCCGCTGCTCGCTCGCCGGCGAGCCGACGCTCACGGGCCACGTCGGCGCTGCTCATTTCAGGCCCTCGAGATAGGCGACGATCGCATTCAGTTCGTCCCCGTCCAGTCGCACCACCGGCATGTGGGCGCCTGGCTTGATCCCCTGCGGATTGGCTATCCAGGCTGCGAGATTGCCGCGGCTCATTGTCAGCGTGCCGGCAGCGAGCGTTTGCCGGCTTGCGATATGGGTGAGGTTTGGGGCGACCGTGCCGCCGGCGATGGTGCCGCCGATCTTGTGGCACATCACGCATGGCCGTTTGAGGAACAGGTCGTGGCCGGTTTTGGCCTCGGCCGACACGGGGGCGGCTGCCGGCCGCAGCTGATCGTTCAGCCAGGCATCGAAGACGGGCCGAGGTTCGGCGATGATGAAGGTGCTCATATTGGCATGCTGCGCGCCGCAGAACTCGGCGCATTGCCCGCGATAGACGCCGGGCTTGTCCGCCTTCAGATCGAGAACGTTCTCGTGGCCTGGAATGACGTCCAACTTGCCCGAGAGGTTCGGCACCCAGAAGGAATGGATAACGTCGGTCGAGGTCACCACAAGCCGCACCGGCTCGCCCGCCGGGATGTGGATTTCATTGGCGGTCGTCAGGATGCGGTTCGGCTGGTCGTTTTCGTAGCGCACCTCCCACCACCATTGATGCCCGGTCACCCGGATCGTCAGCGCCGCATCCGAGCCGATGGCGGCGAGCGTCCCGTTAGCGAAGTAGCTCAGCAGCGTCAGGCCGACCAGGATCAGGGCGGTAGCGGCGAGTGCGGCGACGACAATTCGCATCTTGCTGCGCTCGGCCGCAGCGTCGAGGACAAGCGGGTCGCCGAGCGGCGCCGGGCGCCGGGCCAATGGCACGATCAGCACGGCCATCACCAGAAGCCAGACCACCGTGCACAGCGCTGCGAAGAACCAGATCAGCCATGCGAGTTCGCTCGCGGCCGGGCCCTTTGGGTTGAGCGCGGATTGCCAGCCGCTGCATCCTGCGAGGAGCAGGATGCAGGCCGTGCACAAGCACACCGTCCAGACACCGCGGCTCACGGCGACTTCCCCAGCGTCGCGGCGTCCGGCAGGCGATTCTCGGATGGATGAGGCATCATGTCGTCGTTGCGGCCCGGCGCGGCGGAGGACGGTGCGTTGCCGCTCAGTGCGCGGACGAAGGCAGCAAGCTCCCAGATCTGGTCATCCGGGATCGTGTCGCGGAAGCTCGGCATGCCGTTTGGCCGACCGTCCCTGATCGTGGCGTGGATGCTTTCGATCGAGCTGCCATAGAGCCACTTCTGGTCCATGAGCGCCGGGCCCATGCCGCCACCGCCATTGGCATGGCAGCCGGAACAGTTGAACCAGTTGAACAGACGCTTGCCCTCGCTGAGGTGGAAGGCGTTGGCCTCGAACACGCCGGCCTTGTTGTCGGACGAGGCCGGCCGTTGGCCGCCCGGCTCGAGGGCCGTCACGGCTGTCGGTTGGTCGCCCGAGCCGAGCGCCGACTGTGGACGCGTGTCGCGTTCCTCACGCTGGCAAGCGGCAAGGACGAGCATCGCCGACAACAAGCATGGAAGGCCGCGGTTCATCGCACTACCGCCCCGGCGACGTCGAGGCGAGGCACGCCATATTCCGCCAGGATTGCATCGATCTCGGCGCGGTGTTTGGCGAGCGCTGCGTCTACCTCGCTACGCAGCGCATCGTCGTCGTGGCGCACACCCATCGAGATGTCGTAGATCATCGGCAGCAGCGGACCGTCGATGCGCGGCGCAACCGGCGTAATCCGCAACGGTACTTTTTGCCTGGCACCGAAGTAGCCGGCCAACGGCCCCCAGACGACGGCCATATCGATGTCGCCATTCGCGACCGCCTCAATGATGCGCGCTGGCGGGTTCGGCGCCGAATAGTCGCCATAGACGGGGAAACCGACGAGATGGCCGACGATGCCGCGACTGCCAAGCGCCAGGACGGGTGGCGAGTTGGCGCCGTCGTCGCCGATCAGCTGGACGCCGATGTGCAGATCGCGCAGGCGAGGATCGTTGAAGGACGCGATTTCCGGCGCATCCCTGCGTGTCACGAACACATAGGAAGACCGGTAGTAGGGCGCGGTGGTGCGCAGCATCTCGAGATTGGCGGGTGTGCCGGGCACCAGATCGCACAGGCCGGCTTTCAGCGTGTTGCGGACGAAGCCGCGCCGCTGTGCCCACCATGTGTAGGAAACCGTTGCGCCAAGCTCCGTCGCGACGAGTTCGGCGATCTTGTTTTCAAAGCCCTGCCTGGCGGCATTGGAGAACGGCATGTTGTTGGGATCGGCGCAGATCCTCAGCTCGCGCGCATCGGCAACGGCGGCGACGAGCGAGAGCGCCAGTGCGCCGACCGCGGCGCCAAACCGCCGGGAAGATTTTCTCCGTGCGCGCGCAACTCGGCCGATCGTCTCAAGGCAGCCGGAACACATACAGCGTACCTCCCGGCGTGGTTACATCCTTCAGATCCTTCATGACGTTGACGAAGCCGAGCGCGGCGGTGGCGTCGCGCGGATCGAGATCGCCGGATACGATCGCGCCGGCCCAGCCGCCGACGCCCGAAAGAATCGCGACATATTGGTGCCCGTCAGGGCCGCGATAGGAGATCGGCTGGCCGATGATGCCGGACGACGTCTTGAACTGCCAAAGCAGTTCGCCGGTCCTGGCGCTGACCGCCTTGAACCAGCCTTCCATCGTGCCATAGAACACGACGTTGCCGGCGGTGGCGACGGCGCCGCTCCACACCGGAAAGTTCTCCTTCAGGCTCCACGCCGGCTTGGCGGCGGCGACATCCCAGGCGGTGAAAGCACCGCGATTGCCGCCCGGCCCGGGAATCATGCGCACGTTCATGCCGACATAGGGCGTGCCGGCGATGTAATTCACCTCGACGCCTTCTTCATCCATGCACATGTTGTTGTGCGGGATGTAGAGCAGGCCGGTCTTGGGCGAGAACGCCGAAGGCTGCCAGTCCTTGAGGCCGGATGCGGTGGGACAGATGTCGCGCACGACCTTGCCGGTGCCGGTCTTCTTGTCCGGATTTACAATCAGCCGGCCGGTCTTGAGGTCGACGCCCTTGCTGGAATTGACTGGCCCGAACGGGACCGCCGACAGGACCTCGCCCGTGGTGCGATCCAACAGATAGACGTAGCCGTTGCGTTCCGGCCGCACGAGCACCTTGCGGGGCTTGCCCTGCCAGGTCATGTCGAGCAGCACCTGTTCGTTGATGCCGTCGTAGTCGTGCAAATCGTGCGGGGTCCATTGATAGAACCATTTGGCTCCGCCGGTGTCGGGATCGCGGGCAAAGATGCCGGCGGTCCATTTGTTGTCGCCGGGCCGCAGATCCGGATTCCACGGACCGGGATTTCCGGTGCCGTGGAAGATCAGGTTTAGGTCCGGGTCATAGGAGATCCAGCCCCACACATTGCCGCCGCCGATCTTCCAGGCGTCGGGCGGCCACGACGTCACGCCGAGATCCTTGCCCTTGTCCATGTCGTAATGCGGCTTGAAATCGGGGCCGATCAGCACCTCGGCGTCAGGGCCGGTATTGTAGGCCGTCCAGACGACATGCCCGTCGCCGGCGTCGAGCGCCTTGATCCAGCCGCGTACCCCCATTTCGCCGCCGGAATTGCCGACCAGCACTTTGCCCTTCACCACCAGCGGCGCCATGGTGATGGTCTCGCCGATATTGATGTTGCCGATATGGGTGTTCCAGACCGGTTTGCCGGTGGCCGCATCGACGGCGATGGCATGGCCGTCGAGCGTGTTGAAATAGATGCGCCCGTCGAAGAAGGCTGCACCGCGGTTGACCACGTCGCAACAGGCAACGCCCTGCGCCGCACGCTCGGGATTGGGCTCGAATTTCCACTTCATCGGCGCGCCAGGCTTGGTAAGGTCAAGCGCGTAGAGAATGTTGGGAAATGGCGTCACGATGTACATCGTGTTGCCGACCACCAGGGGCGCAGCCTCCTGACCCTTGTTGACGCCGGTCGAGAAGGTGAAGGCCACTTGCAGGTTTTTGACGTTGTCTTCGGTGATCTCCGCAAGTTCGCTGTAGCGGGTCGAGGCGTAGTTCTTTGCCGGCATCGCCCACTGGCCGTCGTCGGGCGGAGCAGCTGCGGCAGGCGGTTTTATCGCAGGGCCTGATTCGGGCTGAGCAACCGCCGCGGCGATCAGCGCGAAGCCTGCCAGCAGCGTCCATCCCAGCCTCGCAGCCATTGGCCTCTTTCCCCTTTTGCCAGGCACCCTATTTTTCGCCGCCACCAGTCGCGCTTGCCTCACTTGCTGTCGAGTTGCCGACGTTGGCGCAGACCTCCAGTAGCTGCAGCTGCGCCGTGTTTGTTGAACACTCTCCAACGCGTGAGCGGCGCAGAAGTGCCAAATGCAACGAAATAAATGTCGGAGTCGGTTGGCCAAGAGTCGGCGGCCGGGCGCTCGGGACAGCCGATCCGAGTGTCCGCACTCAAGTCGGTAGTAAATCTATTCCCGGCGGTCCGGGTTCGGCTGGAACGGAGCGGCGCCTATCGCAGTTGTGTCGAATGCTGTCTGCAGTCGAGCAACTGGCTCAATCGGTAAAAGAGCGGCGAGCGATCCTGTTCGTTGGAGCCGGGGTGTCGATGAGCGTCGGCTTGCCGTCCTGGCAAAAGCTCATCGAGCACATGCAAAACGAGCTCGGTCTCGACGAGGATATGATCGGCGCACCTGAAGCCAGCTATCAGGCCCTTGCCGAATATTACCGGCTGAAGCAGGGGAGCCTCGGCCCTTTGCGCAGTTGGATGGATCGCGAATGGAGCGTCTCACCGGAAAAAGTGCAGGGCTCGGCGATCCACAAGCTCATCGTATCGCTCGATTTTCCGATCATCTACACCACCAACTATGATCGCAACCTCGAAGTCGCCTTCGAGATCCATGGCCGGCCCTTTGTCAAAGTCGCCAATGCGAAGGACTTGCCAAAGGCCACCGGCGAGGTGACGCAGATCATCAAATTCCACGGCGATTTCGACGACGATAAATCGTTGGTCCTGGCGGAGACCGATTATTTTGAACGGCTATCGTTCGATTCGCCGCTCGACGTGAAGTTTCGCGCCGACGCGCTGGGGCGCACCATCCTGTTCATCGGCTACAGCATGTCTGATATGAACATCCGTCTGCTGCTGCATCGGCTTTGGCAGACCTGGCGGCGGTCGGGCTACGAGAAGAGCCGCCCGAAATCCTTCATCTTCATGTCGCAGCCGAGCATCGTCCAGGAGGCTGTCCTCGGCCACTGGGGCATCGATATGCTGACCGAAGAGGCCGACGATCCTGAGGACGCGTTGCTCGCATTTCTGAACGAACTCAAGGACAGGGTCAGCCGGCCGAACGGCGCGTGAGAAAACCTGCGGAAGCGGATTGGTCAGGCAGTGGGAACCGGCTGGTCCGATGTGAGTTCGGGAGGACTAACGTATCCGGGACCGAGCCTGAATGGGCGCACGCAAACACAAGCGAAGAATGCATGCCAAACACGACCTGTCGGCCGAGTTGGCCTATGAGATCGATTTTTTTGCCCGCAAGTGCGGCCTGACGAGGGACGAAGCGCTCAAGATGATGCGAGATGCCGGCCGGTTGAAGGATGGCACCAAGGCATCTGGCGAATCCGGGTCGAAGTAGCCGCATGGGTTCTACATAGCGGGCGGCCGGGACGGTCATCCCGACACAGATGCTTCGTCGTCGGTCTCGGTATCCGCATGGCAGTCGGTGGTGGCGCGCACCGCTGAGGATCGAGCGATGCACCGGCCGCCGCCGATGGAACATCCGCCGACAATTTTCGTTGACATGCTCCACAAGGCGAGAGGTCGAACATGTCGAACTTCCAAGCCGCCACCCCGGAGCGTTTGCAGCAGCTCAGGCTTGAGGCGACGGCGCACTTTGCGCCGCTCATATTGCGCGAGGCGTTGGTGCGTCTCTGCCGGGCCTGCGGAAGCGATAGCCTTGAACGTTTCGAGAAGACCATGGTCGATCAAATCGAGGCATCGCGTGACGACAAAGCCGATTTCGATGCAATGAAGGAATTTGCCATCGAACAGCTCTATGGCTGGATTCGAGACGTCAAGTCTTCACCGGACATGACACAGCCGCTGGAGAACGTAGATACCCGAAGGACGTCCGGCCGATCGGAAGAGCCGCAAACGCTGGAAGACCAGTTGCAGGCAGGCCTTGAAGATTCCTTCCCGGCAAGCGACCCGCCGGCGGTCGTCTCCACTGCGATCCCCGGCGGATCGAAGAAGCTGGTCGGAACCGACGAGGTCCTCAGGCAAAAGCGGAAGAAGGCCGAGGGCGCGAGCCAATCGTGACATGCCGCGTTTTGGACGCCATTGAGGGATCCCTGTTCACCCGGTATCCGATGCGAAGGCTGCTGTCGGGGCAGGTCTAGGATGCGACTGATCTTCGACGAGGATTCTCGCCTCCCAGGCAGCGTTGACGAATGCTTCGCGAGCCTCCGCCGCCGTGATTTGGCCGATCTGGGCGCCATCCAATGCTGCTGTCGCGATCAGCGACAACGGGGCGTTGCGCGCCGGCCATTTTTCGCTCTTGAGGCAGTATGCGGCTTCGAAAACCGAACTGACCGTTCGCGATCGCCCCGGCTTACCGAAGTAGATGCAAACCGGAACATCGAAATCTTTCCTGAGCATGGCGGTACTCCGACTTATCAAAGGCAAGTAACAGTAGCCTCTATGTTTGCAGCGCCCGGCAGGGTTTCAGCCTGGATCGTGGGCTTCCCTTGGTTTAGTCCCTGCAGGCATTTCGGCTAGCATATCGTGCGCCAGAATTCCGGCCTTGCGGGCAAATGCTTCGAACGCCGCGCGCACCGTCTCGACGTCGACCTCGTCAGCTAGCCCGGCGCGACAGGCGTCGAACGCCGCCTTGTGCGCCGGACCGCGGCTCGGCCATTCGTTCAGAACGTCATAGGCCTGCCAGATGTTTTCGACATAGCGAGGGAAACCAAGGCCGACGAGAATTGGAACGGGGCGGCCAAAGGATTTTTTTGTCATCTGTATCTCCACGAAAGAGCCGCCGGGTCAACGCGCAAAGGCGGACACGACGCCGATGCTCTTTAACGCGGGATTACTGCACGAGTTGCAGCGGGTTTGTTCGATAGCGCAACGCCGGCCCCGACATTATTTGTTGGTCCGTATCTTTTGCCGGGGATTGATACCGCCTTGCGGCGTGGTGTCGTTCTCGACATCGCCTTCGAACGTGTTGTTGCCCTGATCGAGCCGGTCGCCCTCCTTGATCGTGCCCTTGGAACTGCCGATGCCGGGATCGTTGGCAAGATCGCTATCGGCCGGCGTTTTGCCTTTAACGTGCTTGTTTCCTGTCATGAATTCCTCCTGTTTTGACGTGGCGGACTATCCTTGAGGTGGCGGCCAAGGCTAACTGCGAAATCGCGTTTCGACGCGCCAATGGCGGCGTCCCGGATTTTCGGACGACCTCGATTCGAACTCCGCGATACCGGTGGTTGTTCCGTCAAAAATATCGCCATCGGCCGGGCTGCCCAGCCAAGCCGCTCCGGTTCTTGGTTGGGTGATTTCGCCCACCGGAACGATCTTTCGCCCAATGCATTTAACAGGTCTGCGCTCACGAACTCATTCTGGACGGGAGCTGGACCATTGCCACCCACAGCCTACGCCTTCGCGACCCGCGAAACCGAAGAAGTTTCCATCGTCCACCTCATACCCGCTTTAAGGGCTTTCGCGCGTACTTTCTGCCGCACTCCCGATGATGCCGACGACCTAGTCCAGGAGACGCTGACCAAGGGGCTGGCCAACATCGACAAGTTCGAGGCTGGAACGCGTATGAAGTCATGGCTCTTCACCATCATGCGCAACACTTACTACACGCGTGTCAGGGCCGCCGTGAGGGAAGCGCCCGGCCTGCTCGACTGCGCTTCCCTGCGGCCGATCTCGGAAGCGACGCAGGAATGGTCCGTACAGGGCAAGGAAGTCCACCAGGCCATCCAGAGCCTTCCCGAGCACCAGCGCGAGGTTCTGATGCTGATAGGCGTGCTGGGCGTCAGCTATGAGGAGACGGCCGAAATATGCGGTTGCGCGGTGGGAACCGTGAAAAGCCGGCTCAACCGCGCACGCGCCGGCGTGCTGCAATGCCTTGGCGAAAGTTCCTCGCAAACGCTGATGGAAAGGCGCAGCTATCTGTCCGAAGGACAACTGGACTTCGAAGCCGAGAGGCGCCGCTAATACACGTCACGTTAGTTACTGGTCTCGCGCAAGCGCCTTTCCACAAGCGCGTTCTGCAATTCGATCGCCAGTTTGGTCAGCCGGTCAGGAACCCTTTCCTGTTCGATGGCCGCAAGCAAGGAAGCGATTTCCCGGTCTATCGTCAGATCGGCACGCGTGCTGACGGAATCTTCCCTTGAGCGAGACATCGCGTTCTCTTGGCAAATGTTGGTCCCTTCACCTCACTCTGGTGGCTACAGTGCGAGTTTGCAAGAATTTGCAGGCTATCCATGCGACCGGCTTCGGTCCTTGCACAGTTTCGTCAGCGGCTGGGCTCTCGCTGCGTTTCAATTGCTCGCCGGCTGCAAGCCACATGCTGCCGCAACGATCAGTCTTCAGGCCGCCGATCCGCTGAATGATCCTGGTACTGCTCGGACTTGACCCGATTGCCGTCGAGCCCACGCTCCTTGGTGTGCTGCTTCTTGTCTCTGTTGGACAGAACGGCGTTCTCTCCGATCTTGTCCTTGGGAAGATCGGTCATCGCGCCAGCGCCAGCGCCTTTGCCGTGACTGCCGCGACCGATGTGCTTCTTGCTGCCGGACGCCATCTTGTCCTCCTTCATACTGTCGAATAGCGGCTTTTCCCGTTCGGCATCCGAACCAGCGTTGGGCCGCAATGTTCCGCCGGAAATCGTAAGCAGGAAGGCATCGCCATCCCAGTGCCGGAACGGCTTTTCGCCGTCGACGAGGACTTGCATGCCATTTGCATTGGCGAAGTTATGAACGTCGGCGCGATCCAGCGCCGGCGATCCGCGATATGAATAATTCAAGAGCACCGCCATGCCCGGCCTCTTCAGCACGCGCGCGATTTCCATGAAATGTCGTTCCGCGAGGCCGGCCAGCACCAGATAGGGAAAGCTGTCGACGGCCAGCACGCGGTCGAAGCTGGCATCGCGAAAATCGGCAAGATCGAAACCGCGGGTAGGGCGGAATTCCACATTGCCGAGCCCGGCGCATCGCCGGCGGGCGATCGAGATCATCGCTCGGGATATATCGCTGCCGACGATCCGGTGCGACAGAGCGGAGAGCGCCTGTTCGAACCGACCGATACCACAGCCGATATCCAGTATGTCGCGGCTGGTGCCGGTAAAGCCCCGCCTCTCCAGCCATGCAACGATCTCAGCCGTAGCGGCCGAGAGCTTTTCCTCATTGCCCAGCGACGACAGCTGGACGCTCGCCGCCGGGGAGATCGCCGCCGCCGCGTCAAACCCGGCCGCCAGCCGCTTGACGACCGCATCGTCGGTCTCTCCCTCACCGCGTTCGTGCCGAACGGCACCACCCGTTTTGCACAGCGTGGCGAAGATCTCGGGCCTGCGCTGAAGCAGGTCGGCAATCCGTTGTAGTTTTGCCGTCTTTCGCGGATCGGCCGAGTGCGTGTTTTGCGCAATCTTCGCCAGTTCTGCGGCATTGATTCCTGTCTCGAAACGGAGAGCCAGCCTGGCGATGACGGCTTCGGCGCCGGCACCGTCTGCCATGCAGTCCTCCAGCACCCGCCTTGCCGATGTCGACCGCCGCGATCCCGGCTGGGTCGCGCTCATCGCCGTTTGCTCCGCGTCCAGATCTTGCGCATCGTCCACCGGTCGACGGCGCCCCAGCTGTATTTGTAGGCCTCTTGTCCGCGCAGAAAATCGAACTCTTCCGCGCCTTCGCAGATCGCCTGCCTTATCGCCTGGCCGATGAGCAGCGCGCCGGGACTTTCCTCGGCATAGGCCGGATCGAAGCCACCGAGATAAGCGTAGGCGCGGCCACGATGATGGAACCCGTAATAGGCGCCTACGATCGCGTCACCGATGGTCATAAGCCAGCATCGGGCAAGCACTTGTGCGACCAGCTGCGGCAGTGCCTGACGGTGGAATTCTTCCACGCGGGTATCGGACAGAACGCCGTCGCCGTGTCCGGCCCAGCGCGCGCGGTGAAGGCGGATCAGGTGATCGAGGAATGTCTGCGGATCGGACAAAGCGGGTTCGATGAAGACCCGGCCGCGTCTCGACGCGGCCCTGTGGGCGCGGCGCAATTGGCGCCTCCGCCGCGCCGGAATACAGCCTTGAAGCGTCTGATCGCCGGCGAGGGCGAGCACCGGGCAAGCGGCGTGATCGACGGCTTGGCACGATTCGAGCGCGGCATGCCTGATGGCAAGGCCGGCGCCGCCGGGAGGCAGGTCCTGCAAGATCCACTGTGACCAGCCGAGGGAAAGAACCGTGTCGGCGATGGCGACGGCGACCGGTTCGGCGGTTTCGGGAATACAAAGGACATCCAGATAGTCGCTCAATGAAATCCCGAGCGGAAGCAATCGCGCGCCGGCGTCCTGGCATTCCAGATAAAGTGGCGCCAGGCCGACCAGATCGTCGCCACGCCAGACGGCGACCGTGGCGAGCTCGCCGGGAGCGAATGTCCGCCACCACGGCAGCAGCCATGCGGGAGACTGGAACGGCGTCGCCGAGGGACCGCGCGACCAGAGTTCCCACCAGTGCGGCTCGAGGGCTTCGAGGCCCGCCGGATCGTCGATGATCTCACTGCGGAGCATGTCCCGCTCACCTCGCCGTTGCGAACTGCCCGCTGTTTGTGCCGAGCCGTGCCAGCGCCCGATAGGCGTCCATGTAGGAGGAAACCATGCGGTCGAGTGAAAAGCGCCGCCGCGCCTCGGCCCGGCAGGTCTCGGGGTCCAGGCCAGGTGCGGCAACTATGGCTTCCGCCATCTCGTCGATATCCCCGACCAGATACCCCGTCTTGCCGTGCTCGACCACATCCGGCAGTGCGCCATTCGGGAAGGCCACCACGGGGGTGCCACAGGCGAGCGCCTCCATGGCGACGAGCGAACTGGTTTCCGCGGCAAGGCTCGGGATGACCAGGCAGCGGGCTGTGTTTAGTAGGCGCCGCTTGGCGACAAAGCCGAGCGGACCGAGGAAGCGGCGCTGGTCGTCCAGCCGCGGCTCGACCTCGTCGCGAAAATACGCGGTGTGGCTTTCGTAGGGGTAGACTTTGCCGCCGACGACCAGCGGCACACCGGCCTTCTTGGCTGCGTCCAGCGCCAGATGGATGCCCTTTTCCGGGCAGACGCGGCTGAGCACGAGCGCAAAGTCGCGCTTGGCCTGCCGCTCACTCAGCGCATCGATGTCCACTCCGTTGGGGATCGGTTCGATGAGCCTGGCTCCCGGTGGCGCGGTTCTTTGCTGAGCCGCCGATACCGCATGCAGCCACAGATCCTCCCGCGCCGGATTGAGAGCGTCGGCCGGATACCAGTCGAGCGGCAAATGCAGGGTCACCAATGTCGGCCCGTCGCCCGGCAGATAGGCGTCGAAATCGATGCCGTGCAGGTGGACCACGTCGATTGGCCAGCGGGCGCGTGCGGTAGCAATTGCGGCGCGATGAGCACGCTGCGCCCGGCGCTTCGCCGCTTCATCGAGCACGCCCGGTTCGGCCGGTGTCTCGATGAGAGTGCCCGCAGCGCTCGAGCCCTGGCAGCCGATCACGATCGAGCGGTGTCCGGCCTGTACGAGCGCCTGGTCGAGCATCGACAGCACCTGCTCGGCACCACCGACCGCATCCGGCCCGACCGGGGCGAGGGGATAGGCGACGTTGAGGACGGTGAGCGTCATGGCTGGAGAGCCGAAGCTCCTCACGCTGCGGAGGCGCGCAGCCTGCCGGCGGAAGGGGCAGCGATGCTGCCGGCATAGCGGCGCGTCATCGCCGCGCAGAACTCGGCGAATTCCTCCGGCACCAGCGGCGGACTGCTGTGGTGCGGCATCATTCCGCGGTGTTCCGGCGTGAAGCAGAAGGTGACCGTCACGTCGAAGTCGGCCAAAGCCTCCATCTGCCGGTCGAACCAGTCAAGCGCGTTGGGCCTGAAGCTGTCGGCCCAGGAAAGCCCGGTGCGCAGATTGGTGACGCCGAGCCGTTTCATCCAGGCGACGGCGTCGTCAAGCCGGCGATCTTCGAAATGGAACCACTGCACCAGTCCCAATGCCGGCGCGTGGTGCAGGAATTCCTCGAGCGCGGGCTTTGGCGTGCCGTCCTGGCGAAGCAGGCCCATGTAGAAATGGCGATAGTAAGACGAGCCTTCCGCCTCGCGATGGCGCGTCGTCGCTTCCCACTCGCGCGGCAGGTCGTAGAGGCTGTACCATTGGATGCGCGGTGCGTTGCCGATCAGCAATTCCGCGGTCCGGCGCAGGCCCCAGACCTGTACCTCCTCGGCGCCGAAGGTCGATACGCCGACCTCGCTGACCCATACCGGAAGATCGGTAACAGCCGAGATCTCGCCGATCTTCTGCGGCCATTCGTGGATCTGCCAGAGGTTCCAGTCGAGCGGAAAGCCGTGCACGGCGACCGCGTCGACATGATCGAGCACGCCGAATTCCTTCATCCGTGTCATGAAGCCGGCATCGATCGGCGAGATGCCGCCAAGGACTTTGGTCAAGGCGGGATTCTCCGACGCGATCGCGTCGGCGGCCAGGATTGCCGTAGTGGCGAAGCGGCTCCAGTCGGGGTCGAGCTCGGGATCCCAGTGGGATTTATTGTTGGGCTCGTTCCAGATCATCGCGGCTTCAATCATTTATCTGTCCTTTCGACGGGTAGACGGCGCCGCCGTCGGTCGGTAAGTCGGCGGTGCGGCAGAAATAGACCTCCTGCTCCGGTTGCAGCACGATCTCGAAGCCGGCGCTGCGCAGCATGGCTTCGGTGCAGGCACGGTTGGGAATCCACCAGTTGGTCGGGTCGTCGGCGTAACGATGTTCGATGAAATGCAGCTTTGGGAACTCCGGCCGGTCGAACAGGTCGTGGGTCCAGAAATGATAGTTCTGCTCGAGCGCCGGCACGTTGGTGCTGCCGCGCTGCATCGACTGGAAGATCATCAGGTCGTCGGCGACATGCTCCCGGATCAGATCGAGTGCGAGCAAGGGATGGCGCAAATGGTAGAGCACTCCCATGAACAGCACGATGTCGAACCGCTCATGCAGGGCGCCAACGTCGTAGACCGAGAGCTGCCGGAATTCGATGTCGCAGTCCGCCACCTCGGCGGCAAAGCGCGCCTGCGCCAGGTAAGCCTCATCGAAATCGATGCCAAGCACGCGGCCGGCGCCGCGGCGTTTCATCTCGATCGAGT
This sequence comes from Mesorhizobium sp. M0119, assembly GCF_040322615.1. Taxonomy (NCBI): domain Bacteria; kingdom Pseudomonadati; phylum Pseudomonadota; class Alphaproteobacteria; order Hyphomicrobiales; family Phyllobacteriaceae; genus Mesorhizobium; species Mesorhizobium sp. M0119. Next base: position 27,293 of record NZ_JAMYTU010000028.1, on the reverse strand, counting down.
AGAAACCCGCGTTGCAGCCTATGTCGAGCACCGCCTTGCCGGAAAGATCGGCGGGAATCGCGTCGGCGAATTTGCGCCATTTGATCAGCGGATAGTTGCCAAGGAAATGGTCGGGAGCGGTTTCGATGCCGGCCAGTTCCATGTTGTGGAACCATGGGCCGAGCGCATCGATACGGCGGCGGATTTCGGCATCGGAATGCAGCATGGCTAGCCTCCTTCGCCTGCGAGGATAGGAACGTGCTGGTGGCCGGGCAGCGTAATGGCGGCTTGGTCGTCCTTGGTACCGGCGGCGCTTTCAAGCAGGCGAAGTGCGGTGCGGTAGCCGTTGAAGGTGCCGACGTCGACATAGGCGGTGCCAGCCTTGATGCCATAGGCTTCGCCTCCGGCGGCGAGATAGGCATTGACCAGCGTGCCGATATATTCGTCGCACCGGTCCCGTTCCCGCCACAGCGCGGCGAGCTGGTGAAGGGTGCGGCCGGGCATCTTGAACGCACCCCAGATCCAGTTCGACTGGGCATTCTGCTGCTTGACCTGGATTTGCTTCACCCGGTCGTCCTCATCGACAACGACGGCATCGAAGAACTCCGGCTGGTCCACCGGAAACAACAGGAAGGACAGGCCGTCGTCCGGAAGGGCCAGGAAGCCGTCTTCGGGAAACCAGATTGTATCGGGCAGCCCGACCAGAACGGTCTCGTCGGCCGTGACGAGCGGTGCGGCGCGGAAGATGGCGTCGCAAAGGCCGACCGGAGAGGGCTGCACCACAAACAGAGCGGCCGCGTCGGCATAGCCGGCAGAATAATATTCGAGGATATCCGATTTACCCGAACCGATGACGAAGCAGATCTTGTCGGCCCCTGCGCGCACCATGCGGCGCACCAGATATTCACTGACAGCGCAAGGCCGCTCGGTGTTGCCGTCGATGCGGCTGCCGACCGGCAGAAGCTCCTTCGAAAAGCCGAGCGGCTGGATGCGGCTTCCCCGTCCGGCTGCGGGCACGATGCCCAACATCAAACTGCCTCCTTCCACGGCTCGCCAAGCGTGGAGCCGTGCAGTGCATCGGACAGGATGCGGTCGAATTCCTTCGCCCGCCGCGCCGAGGTGTGTTCGTCCAGCACCCGCTCCCGCGCACGGCGGCGGATCGCGTCAAGCTCGGCGTCGGACAGGTCGAGCGCGGCGACCACGTCGTCGGTGCTGTTGGCCACGACGATCTCTTCACCAGGCCGGAAAAAGGCCTCCAGTCCGGGCCATGTGTCGCTCACCATCGCAGCACCGCAAGCGGCGGCTTCGAATAGCCGGCCGGAAGGACACCAGCCCCTTTCGGCCATCGCCTCGCGGGTCACGTTCAGGGTCAGTCGTGATGATGAAAAGAAGGCGGGGTGGTCGGCTGGCGGAAGATGCCGGACGAAGAAGATATTGTCGCTCCACGGGAATTCTTGCGGATATTGTGCGCCGCCGATAATGAAACGGCGCTCCGGCAGGCGCGCAGCCGGACTGACCAGCAGCCTTTCGACCCCGGCCTGGCGGTCCGCCGCATAGGTCCCGAGATAGGAAAGATCGCCGGCAAACTCCGGCCTGGGCGGGGCCGGCCGGTGTCGCTCTGGATCGACATGGCCGTAGAGCGGCATGACGCGGCGTGCACCCAGCATCGACCTCAATGCGTCGATCGCGGTTCCTCCAGTGTAGCTCAGCACGAGATCGAAATCGCGAAGCCCTTCCGGCCCGAAATAAGCCGGAGGCTCACCTTGTTCGATCCGCGCCAGCGTCACCGGCGTGTCCAGATCGTAGAAGACCTTCAGCCCGCGACAGGCCTGCTGGGCAAGGCGCGACGCGCTCACGGCATCGGGGCAATAGGAGGTGACGATGACGACATCGGCCTCTTTCATCGCCTGCTTGGCAACGCGCTGGATGTCCTGCCAGTCCGGATAAAGGACAAGGTTGCCGCCATCCAACTGGTCGAGGTCGCGCGTCCCGGCATAATAGGGAGTGTTGCGTTCGAAGAAGGTGATGGACCAGCCCAGCCCGGCCATCGCCCGGATCAATCCGCGCCACAGTGTGGCGTGGCCGTTGCCCCACGACGATGTCACGGTAAGACCGAAAATGACCATGCGCATCCGGCAATTCCTCGTCAGGCAGCTTCGTTGAGTCTGATCAGCTTCGACCCCCAGTCCCCCCAAACAACCGTGGTGATCGACGCTGGGTCGATATCGAAGCGAAAGCAGTTTCCCAGCGACAGGCCGAGCACTTTGCACACGGCGGCCTTGATGACGTCGGCATGGCTGACCAGTGCGACGCACTGGTTCTGGTATGTTCCGCGGACCTGCTCGATCAGCGAGACGACGCGTTGCTGCACGTCCAGCATGGTCTCGCCGCTCGGCGTTCTCGCCTGCTGACGCTGGTCGTTCCACGCTCGCCAGTCGGCATCCTGGTTCAGCTCCTCGAAGGTCTTTCCCGACCAGGTGCCGAAGTCGATCTCATCGAGTTCCTCGCGGATCACGATTTCACCGGCATTGCAGGCGAGCGCGATCGGATTGGCCGTCTCCTGCGTGCGTTCGCGCGGGCTGCAGAAGATTGCCGCTATCGCCTCGCGTGCCATGCGGTCAGCCAGATGCGAGGCCTGTGCCCTGCCGGCTTCGCCAAGGCACACGCCAGCCATCCGTCCGGCAAGATAACAGCCGACATTGTCATGCGCGGCGTGGCGCACCAGAAAGAACGTCGTCGTCATTCCGCGGCATCGAGCATCGGCTCGTCCTTGCCGGCGATGAAAGAGAGCGTGCGCTGGCGGGCTTCCGCGTCGGTGAACTGCTCGGGCGGCGATTTCATGAAATAGCTGCAGGGACCGGTCAGCGCGCCCGCGATACCGCGGTCGAGCGCCAGCTTGGCGCAACGCACCGCATCGATCACGACGCCGGCCGAGTTGGGCGAATCCCACACTTCCAGCTTGAGCTCGGCATTCAGCGGCACACCGCCGAAGGTCGTGCCTTCGACCCGGATATAGGCCCACTTGCGGTCGGTCAGCCATGGAACGTGGTCGCTTGGCCCGACATGAATATTGCCGGGCTCCAAGGGAACGTCGATCTGGCTGGTGACGGATTGGGTCTTTGAGATCTTCTTCGATTCCAGCCGCTCGCGCTCAAGCATGTTGAGGAAGTCGGTGTTGCCGCCGAAATTGAGCTGGTAAGTGCGATCGATGCGCACGCCGCGCTCACGGAACAGGTTGGCGAGCAGCCGGTGGACGATCGTCGCACCGACCTGGCTCTTGATGTCGTCGCCGATCAGCGGCAGGCCGTGCTGCTCGAAGCGTCGGCGCCACTCCGGCCGCGAAGCGATGAAGACTGGTATGCAGTTGACGAAGGCGCAGCCCGCCTCTAGCGCGCACTCGGCATAAAAGCGCGTTGCCTGCTCCGAACCGACTGGCAGATAGGACACCAGGATTTCGGCGCCGCTTTCGGCGAGGATCTTGCCGACGTTGGCGACCGGCTCGTCGGCCTCCTCGATCTCGTCGCGCAGATATTTGCCGATGCCGTCCAGCGTTGGCCCGCGTTCGACGCGGGCGCCGGTGGGCGCCACATTGGCAAAGCGGAAAGTATTGTTCGGCGCGCTGTAGATCGCGTCTGCCACATCGCGTCCGACCTTGCCCTTGGCGACATCGAAAGCGCAGGCCACCTCGATGTCCTTGACATGATAGCCGCCAAGATCGGCATGCATCAGCCCGGGTATGGGCTCATTGCTCCTTGCGTCGCGGTAATAGGTGATGCCCTGAACGAGGGAGGACGCGCAGTTGCCGACGCCGACTATACCGATTCGAACTTTCTTCGATCCCACGAAACCGCTGCCTATGCTGTTGAAGGTAAGTTCTTCGTGCCAAACCGCCTTCCTCCCGGATTGTTCCTTGCCGGCTGCAAAAATCGTGCAACCGATAGTGGATCAAAGTAGCGCCCGCCGAGTTGTGCAGCGAGGGGTGAGGCAAACCGGGATGGGACAATGATCGTCTATGGCGACCACAAGCAAATGCGGAGCGCGCGATATGTTCGCGCCTCGGCCTGCGACGCGGCCGGGCACATTGCGGACATGCCAAGTGGGATCGAACGCCACGCAGCGCTGGTCGGCCTGTTCATCAGGGCTTCGGAACTGGTCCAGGGCCTCGCCGATGCTGAATTCGAGGCCAACGGCATGGACAGGAATTCCCGACAGCGGATCGCGGGCGCGAACCTCCTGGTCGGCTTGGCCCGGGACGTGGGCAGATCGTGGGGGGCCGGATTTGCCATCGATGGTCCGGTCGATGCTGACGTGCCGCGAATACTGGCCGAACTCGATTGCGATGGCGAAATCCTGACCGGCACGGCTGAAGGATTTGCCCATTACGCGCTCTATCCGGAGAGCTATTTCGTCGCCGCGCGGCAGTCGGGTCTCGATGCGAACACATGCGTGATCGGCATCCGCAGCATCGGCCTGGGGCTGGCAGCGATGGTGGCGGCAGCCATCGGCGCACCGGCACCCGTCAGCGTCCGTCCGACCGATCATCCGTTTCGCAGGCGGCTTGCCGCCGATCCGGAACTGATCGGCGGCTGGAGGACAAGGCCGTCGGCCCATTTCGCTGTCGTCGACGAAGGCCCGGGCCTGTCAGGCAGTTCGTTCCACGCCGTCGTCGCATGGCTGCAAGCGCTGGGCATCGATGCCGGGCGCATCCGTCTGTTCCCAAGCCATTCGGGTGGGCCGGGTCCCGAGGCATCGGCGGACAGTCGTGAGGCATGGACGGTTTGCCAAAAACACACCGCGGATTTCGAACGGACTTTCCCCGCTGGATCCGCTGTCCCGACGTTGCGGGATTGGGTCGCCAGGACGATCGGCCGCACAGCGGTCAAGCTGACGGAAACATCCGCCGGAGAGTGGCGTCGCTTGCATTATGGCTCGCAGGATGATTGGCCCCCCGTCCACCGCAGCTTCGAGCGGCGAAAGTTTCTTGTTTCTGCGGGCCGGGAAAAATGGTCGGTCAAATTCGTCGGCCTCGGTGAAATCGGAATGCACAAGGCCGAGACTGCCAGGAGGCTGCACGATGCAGGCTTTGGCCCGGATATCGCCGGGCTGTGCCATGGCTTTCTCGTCGAACGTTGGATCGACGGTACAACGCTGGACCGCGCAAGGCATTCGAAAGAAAAGGTGGTCGCTCATCTCGCGCGCTATCTGTCCTGGCGCGCAGCCAATCTGCCCGCGTCCGAGCCGGGCGCCTCGCTGGAGGCGCTTGCCGACATGGCCGCGCAGAATACAAGTGAGGCGCTGGGCGAAAGCCGCGCGGCGGAGCTGCAGACCTGGCTCTCGACACAGGTTCCACCCAAGACCATGCAGCGGGTCGAGATCGACGGGCGGCTTCATCCGTGGGAGTTCATCCTTTCGCGCGATGGCAGGCTCGTGAAGACGGACGCCCTCGATCATTGCCGATCCCACGATCTGATCGGCTGCCAGGACATCGCCTGGGACATTGCCGGCGCCCGTGTCGAGTACAGCCTCTCCGACGCGGCGACTGCGCCGCTCTGCAAGGCTGTGGAAGCGAGGGCCTCCCGTCCCGTCGATGCCAATCTGGTCCGCTACTACGAGCCCTGCTATCTCGCCTTCCAGCTTGGCTTGTGGAGCATGGCTGCACGATCTGGCCACGGTCGCGAACAGGACCGGCTGGCGGCCGCGGCACGACGTTATACGGCGATGTTGCTTCGTTTCCTGGAAAGCCAAGGCGACCTGCGGCAGTCGAGCGGGATCAATCCAGCCGGCGCAGCATATCTGCTTCCTTTTCGAGGATGGCCGCTACCTCCTCCCTCTGAAGATGCGTCAGCATCAGGCTCACGCAACATTCCAGATAGGTGATGGAGGCGCGGCGCAGGAAGGCAGCCGTCTCTCTTGCGGCCATTTGTTCGATGTCTTTGGCGGATCGTTTGGGATGCACAATCGTCTCCATGCCGGTACCTTGGCAGAACCAGAAGCTGGACGGGTTGTTCCCGCGACGAGAAAAAGTGACCAAATCCGCAACGACCGCGCGATCATGCAGCGGCCAGACGCTCCCCGCTATCAGGCCGGCAGGTTTTGCAGCCGGCCTGATGCAGAACGCGCGGTAACGGCAATTCGACGTCTTCTATCGACCATCTGCGCCGTCTCAAGCTCGGCAAAATAGCCGATCGTGCGCATCAAACCTTGCCTGAGCGGCACTTTTGGCGACCAGCCGAGAAGCTTCCTTGCACGGGAAATGTCGGGTTGCCGACGACGAGGATCGTCTTGCGGCAGCGGCAGGAATTTCAAGGCCGATTCGGTGCTGGTCATGCGCCTCACCAGGCCCGCCAATTGCAGGATGGTGAACTCCCCCGGATTGCCCAGATTGACCGGCTGGCGCGGATTAGGATCGACCTCCATCAACCGGATCAAGCCGTCGACCAGATCGGAAACGTAGCAGAACGACCTGGTCTGCAGCCCGTCGCCGAATATCGTCAGCGGCCGTCTCTCGAGTGCCTGCATGATCAGATTGGAAACGATCCGTCCGTCCGCAGGGTCCATCCTGGGACCATATGTGTTGAAGATGCGCGCGACGCGGATATCGGCCTTTCCCATTCTCAAATAATCAAAGCACAAGGTTTCGGCGGTGCGCTTGCCTTCGTCGTAGCAGGCGCGGGGGCCGATGCAGTTCACGTGGCCGACATAGTCCTCCTTTTGCGGATGCTGTTCGGGATCGCCATAAATTTCGCTGGTGGACGCCTGCAGGAAGCGGGCACCATTGCGGGCGGCGAGCTCCAGCAGATTGAGCGTCCCGATGACGCAAGTCCGCGTCGTGTGGACCGGGTCGGCCTGGTAACGCGGCGGCGAGGCCGCGCACGCCATGTTGAAGATGCGGTCCACCGGCTCGCCAAGCTCTAACGGCCGGCAAATGTCTTGCTTGATCAGCCGAAAATCCGGACGATCGCCGATCGATGCTATGTTCTCCATCCGGCCGGTAAGGAAATTGTCGACGCAGATCACGCGCCAGCCGGCCTGGAGCATTGTCTCGCAAAGATGCGAACCGAGGAAGCCTGCGCCGCCGGCGACAAGCACGGTCCTGGTCCGTTGCGCCTTTTTTGATAGCTGCATCTCTATCTTCTCCCGTCTGCGGGTCATGCTGCGCTCTCGACGTCCAGATCGAGAACAGAACGTGGCGATTTGGCCTGCGCCAGCAACGAAACGAATTCGCGGGCTCTTGCGATGCTTGTGTGAGCTGCCAGGATCAGCACGCGCGCCTGCTTGGCCATGGCAAGCCGGGCGACGTCGGATTCCGCGGACAGGATACTGATTACGTCCTCGGTCCTGCGTGCCGTGTGGATCGTCCGCTCTGGAAACAGGCTGTCCAGTCCGGCCCAGCTATCGCTGATGATCGCCGTGCCGCAGGCGGCTGCCTCGAAGAGTCGCACGCTGGGCGACCATCCGGCCGCGATCATGGAACTGCGCGTGACGTTCAACGTGTAGCGTTGGCGGCTGTAAAAGGCGGCGTGATCCGCCGGCGGCAGGTGTTCGATGCGATCGACATTGTCTGGCCAGGCGATTTCGCGCGGATATTGCGAACCTGCCACGACGAAGCGGCGCTCCGGCATGCGACGCGCCGGTTCGAACAGCAGCGCCTCCAGCGTCGCCTGGCGGTCGAGGCTGTAGGTGCCGAGATAGCCGAGATCCCAGCGGATTGGATCGCCGGTTCCGTGATGCCGTTCCGGGTCGACGGAGCAGTAGAGCGGCTCGGCGCGCCTCGCGCCGAATTCCGCCGTCAGACGGGCAAGCGTCGGCCCGCCGGTGAAAGAGAAATAGACGTCGAAATACGGAACCTGCCGCCTGGCAATATACTCGCAATCATCGGTTGAAAGCTTTGCCAGCGTGACCGGCGTGTCTATGTCGTAGAAGCAGAACTGACCCGTGCACAGCGATGCCACAACGTCGATGATTTCGGGGCCTTCCGGAACGAAGGAGCCGACGACCACGAAATCGGCCTCGCGCAGGCAGCGCGCGAAATTGCGGCGAAGATCGTCGATCGTTTCATAGTAGCGTAACGCGCAGAAATCGGGATCGCGCAGATCCCGGTGACTTGCGTACCACGGCACGTCGCGTTCGAGAAAGGTGACGCGGTGGCCGAGTTCGTGGAGCCCTTTAAGCAGCCCCCGAAAGGTGGTGGCGTGGCCGTTTCCCCAGGATGAGGAGAGCGACAGGCCAAGAAAGACGATGTCGAGCGGCTTCGTCATTCGGCCGCCTCCACGGTCGGACGCTCGAAATGGCGCCTGAAAATGGCGTCGGCCAAAACGGCCCGTGTCGTATAGGTATGTTCGCCAAGCACCCGCCGAAGCGCCGATGCCCCGATCGCCTTGGCCCGTTCGGCGCTAAGGCTTTGCGTGATCTCGGCGACATCGTCGCCATCGCGCGCGACCAGGATTTCCTCGCCGGGTTTCAGGAACAGGTCTACACCGAGCCAGGCGTCGGTGATGAGGCATGCGCCGGCGCCCGCCGCCTCGAAAACGCGCGTCGCAGGTGAAAAGCCGTTGGCCGCCATGCTGTCGCGGCTGATGTTGAGGACCGCCTTGGCCGTGACGTTCAATGCATTGTGGTCACGCGTGCCGACATGGCCGAGCCATCGGACATTGGCGGGCATCTGCTTGTCGCCCCAGCCCGATCCGCCGAGCAGGAAGCGCTGATCGGCCGAGCGGCTGGCCGGGTCGAGGAAGAAAGCCCCGACGCGCGCCTCGCGGTCCGGCAGCCGGTTGCCGAGAAAGGCGAGATCGCAGGCGAAGCGCCTATCCTTGCCGACCGGATGGTGCGTTTCCGGATCGAGCGCATTGTAGATCGGCACGCATTCGGCCGCCCCCATTGCCCGATAGGCCCAGACCACCGGGTCGCCGCCGCCATAAGTCAGCACGAGGTCGATTTCCTGCAGCGCGCGATGCAGCGGATGATCCGGCTCGTCGCGCAACTGGCCAAGCGTCGCCGGCGCATCGACATCCCAGAATACGGTCAGCGCATCGGCACGGGCGTGATCGAGCACCGCCCGCAGCAGCGCGTCGTCGGCGAATCCGACGCCACTCGCCTTGACGACGATATCCGCCTCCGCCGCCCGCGCCGCCACCTGCATCATGGCATGCGGGGTGGCCTCGTAGACGACGACGGCACACCAGTCCGGCGCTTCGATGTCGCGATTTTTCTGTCGATCGTAGACGTCCGGCTCGTAGAAGGTGATGTCATAGCCGAGCCTTGCCAGGGCCTTGAGCAGTCCGCGGTAATAGGTGGCCGCGCCGTTCCAATAGGACGACAGCAGGCTCGACCCGTAAAATGCGATCTTCATTCGGCGGCCTCCTTTGCAAGGATCGTGTCGGCGGCTTGGCGGTGCCCGCATTCGGCGAGCACGCCGAACAATTCATCCGCCCGGTGCCGGCATGTGTGCCGTGAGCGGATCGTCTCGAGGCCCGATGTCGCCAGAGATGCGGCGAGATCCGCGTCACGCAGCACGGCGCGAAGATGATGCCGCATCTCGAAGCCGGTGTTTGCAAACAGGAAATCGGTGCCCGGCCTGAACAGACGTTCGACATCGGACCACGGCGCCGAAACGAGTGGGATGCCGCAGGCGAGCGCCTCGAACATGCGGATGGTCGGGATGCCGGGCAGGCTTTCGCGATATGGACGCCGCGGGATGTGAACCGTGATGCGGTTCGCCGCGAATGCCTTCGGCACGTCGGCATTGGCGATCCAGCCTTCGTAGCGCAGGCCGGCGGCGGCAAGGTCGGCGAGCGCCTCGCGTGGATAGCGGACGCCGTGGACAGTGCCGCTCAGACCAAGCTCATGCACCGGGTCGACCAGGAATTCCCTGATTTCGGTGCTGCGCTCGTCGTCGCCCCAATTGCCGATCCAGATCAGGTCGGCGCTACGCTCGATTTCAGGATGGGGCTGGAACAGATGGTCATCGGCTGCCTCGTGCCAGGTGAAGACCCGCTTGCCCCATCCGGCGCGAAGATAGCTTTCCCGCAGCGCCTCGCCGAAGGCGAGCACGCCATCATAATGTTCAAGCTGCAAGGCGGAAATCGCTTGCGTGGCCGAGATGGCGCGATGGTGCGTGTCGTGGAATAGCAGCGTGAAACGGCCGCCAATTGCTTTCGCCCTGCCCAGCCGCGCGACAAGATCAGGCTCGGTCCACTCATGCACGATCACCACATCGGCATCGGAGATCCAGGCTTCGTGGTCGAAGGCGGCGTCATAGGTGACCGGCATCAACTCGGGAAAATCCTTCCGGAATCGCTCGATTGCGAAGGACCCTTTCTCGGCCAGCAGGTTCGACCGGCTCCAGCCGTCGGCGGGCTCCAGTGCGATCGCCTGGTGCCCGCGCGCGACCAGCTCACGCATGATGCCGCGCAGGAAATGTGCGTTGCCGTGGTTCCAATCGGAAACGATCGAATGGGTGTAGAACAAAAACCGCATAATCAACTATCCGCCATGGTGGCCAGGGCCGCCTTGTCGTAGACGCCGCGCATTGCGGTCGCCTGTCTTGCCAATGAAAATCTGCGGCTTCGGCGGACGGCTGCCTCACCGAGCTCTCGCCGGCGTTGCGCGTCGCTGCAAAGGCCATTGATGCATCTGGCGAGATCGCCCGGATCGCGCACGTCGTAGAACAAGGCTGCGCCGTCCCACAGTTCGCGATAGGTCGAAATATCGGCGAGCACCAAGGGCGTCGCCGACATCGCGGCTTCCAGCGTGGCCAGACCGAACGGTTCGTAGAGCGAGGGCGATACGAAAATGCCGGCCCGAGCCATCAATGAGCGCACTTCCTCATGTGGCACCGGGCCGACGGGAACGGCGTGGCTGAAGCCAACATGCTGGCCGTCCGGGCCTTGCAAGGAGCCGGCGACGAAGATCGGCCATTGGGTCAGGGAGGCGGCCTGGTCAAGCACCGCCGCATTCTTTCCCTCGTCCCACCAACGCGCGGCGGCGAAAACGACCGATTCCCGTTTTTCGCTCTTCGCGCCGGGCCGTGCGCCGTTGCCGACGACGCTCAGGCGCGTGATCGGCCCGTAGCAGGTTTCGAGCATGTCGGCATGGCTGCGGCTCGGTGCAACGACCATGCCTGCGTTGTCGAAACCGCGCCGGTTGCGGTCCTTCTGCCAGGCCCATTCGCCATCCGCCGCCTGTCCTTTGACGGCGTGGAACCATGTCACGACGCAGGAATGCGACACCGCCACGATTGGGCAGGGCACGTCGAGCCCCGCCGCCTGCGTCGGCGCGTTTAGATGGACGATTTCGATGGCGTAGTCACGGATGAGTGGGTGCAGCTCCTGCTGCAGTGCGTCGAGGTCGTGCTCGTTGCGGGTCATCCAGTCGGGCGGCGTGTTGAGCCATGTCAGCGCCGCGAACGACTGGGCCTCTTCGGCCTGCTGCCTGGACGGTTCCGGACCAAGCCCGGCAAGCACAACGCTGTCGCCGCCGGCGACCAGTTGCCTGGCCAGATCGAGCGCATAGCGCCAGACGCCGCCAACCGCATCGACAGTCATCAGGATACGCCGTGGCGGGCTCAGTGTCCGCAACATGTGGCCTCCAATTCGGCCAGCGGACGCGGACGCTTCTCCTGGATGTCGCTGAACGTTCGGAAGGATGCGAGGTAATGTTCATGCGCGCGCTCCCAGGCGAGGTCATCGGGCTCGCCCCAAAGTTCGCGGTAGCTGGGCGAACTCGGATAAGGATAAAGCGGCACCGGTTCGTTGGCCCAAACGCCGTTGTCGATCAGGTGCTTTCGCCAATAGTCGACCAGCGCGGGGTCGTCCTCGACCACGCCGATCAGATTGGCCTGCACGAACGGCACGTGGCGCCTTGCGTCGACCAGCAACGCAGCCAGTTCCTCGGTGCCTAGCCGGCAGCGTTTTGCCAGCATGGCGCGGCCTTCCACCGTCAGGCTTTCGAGGCCCGCCTCGATCGAGACGCAGCCGGCAGCACCCATCAGTTTCAGCAGTTCCGGCTTCCAAAGGTCGATACGCGTCTGCACGCCGAACTTCACATCACGATCGACCAAGGCCTCCAGCAGCGCCTTTTGCGGCAGGAAGATCTCGTCGATGAAGTAGATGTAACCGACGCCCTGTGCGATCAGCCGGTCGATCTCGGCGATCACTGCTTCGTGGTTCCGTCGGCGATAGGCATCGCGGAAATCGATCTTGGCGCAGAAGCTGCAATTATACGGGCAGCCGCGCGACGCCTCGACCTCCGCGCCAAAACCGACCTGATCATCGTCGAAGCGGTGATGATGGTGCTGATGGGCGGCAATCCAGTCCGGCGGCCATTCGAGCGCTGGGTGATCGATGAACGAGCTCGCATGCACGCCGCCGTTCGAAACCAGTTCTCCATCCTTGAAATGGGCCGTGGACGGCACTGCGCTCCAGTCGTCGCGCCGGGCAAGCTCCGCGACCACTTCCTCGCATTCGCCGCGCACGACAATGTCGACGCCAAGCTTGCGCAAAGTCGGCGCCGGCGTCGCCGAGCCATGCGGCCCGACGGCGACGGTGCGGCCGCCGCGCCCGGCAAGATGGTTGAGGAAATCTGCCGGCACGCGCAACTCGGGCGGTGCGCAACGCCAGAACAGGTAGGTCGGCGCGGTGCTGACGACGGTCATGCCAGGCTCGAAGGCGGCGACGCGATCGGCAAGCGCGGTGTTATCGAGCTTCTGGATCTGCCCGTCCAGCATCAGCACCTTGTGGCCGGCGGCTTCGAGCAAGGCTTTCGAATAGCCGAGTTCGAGCGGCAGATGCGGCTGCCGGCAGCCGAAATAGATGCTGTCCTGGTAGGTCCAGGACGGATTGACCAGAGCGACCTTCATGCCACGTACCTCGCCGGTTCGGGATGCGGGTCGAGGCGATGACGCTGCAGCCAGTCGGCGAGGTCGCGAATGCCGTTTCGCCACGAGACGTGCGCTTTCCATCCCAGCGCCGCCTCGATCGCGCGTGTGTCGGCGACGAAGAACGGTTGATCGCCGGTGCGTTCGCGGTCGTAACGGATCGGAACGTCCCGTTTCGTTAGGTCGCGAATCTCCTTCAGCAGCATGCGCAGGCTGACGGCGTTGTCCGGTCCGCCGCCGAGATTGAATGCCAGGCCCTTGACTGCCTCGATCCGGTCGAGCACCGCGCGGTAAGCCGCAACCGCGTCGGCAACGTGGAGGATGTCGCGCACCTGCTTGCCGTCGCCATAGATGGTGATCGGCCGGTCGGAGAAGGCGCTGAGCAGGAAATGGGCGACCCAGCCCTGATCCTCCGTCCCGAACTGGCGCGGGCCATAGATGCAGCTCATGCGCAGCACCGCCGTCGGCAGATCGTATGACTTGGCGTAGTCGAGGACATATTGGTCCGCCGCACCCTTGGAGCAGCCATAGGGCGTGCAGAAATCGAGGCCGCGCGTCTCGTCGACGCCGTGCGCCCGGATGCCCGCGTCGCAAGGCGCGTATTTGTCATCCTCTTCGCGCATGGCGAGGTCAGTGAGGCGGCCATAGACCTTGTTGGTGCTGGCGAAAACGACGGGGATGCGCTTGCCGCCGTGGCGAGCGGCTTCCAGGACGTTGAATGTCCCGCGCAGGTTGATGTCGAAATCCTCGCCCGGCCGAACCAGGCTCGTGGTGACGGCGGTCTGCGCGGCAAAGTGGAAAACCGCCTTCGAACGCGCCACCAGCGGCATCAGCGCCTCGGCGTCGCGGACGTCGGCGATCTCGACGGTCAGGCGGCTGCCGTGCTTTTGCCTCAGCCATTCCAGGTTCTGCTCGACGCCCGGACGGCTCAGATTGTCGATGACCAGCACCGGCTCGCTGTCCGACAGCAGGCTGTCGGCGAGGTTGGAGCCGATAAAGCCGCTGCCGCCGATAATGGCGACGGGCGCTTCGCGAAAATCGGGTGAATCCGGTCTCATGACACCAGCCCTCGCGCTTCGAGTTCCCGCTTCATCTCGGCACTGCGATCGATGGCGACCGTGTTGCGTACCCATGCGACGAAATCGCCGAGCGAATGCTCCAGCCGGTACTGCGGCTGGAAGCCGAGCAGTTCGCGCGCCTTCGAAATGTCGGCAAAGCAGTTGCGGATATCGCCGGAGCGTGCCTTGCCGAGGATTTCCGGCTGGCGGCCAGGCACGCCCATTGCTTCGGCGAGCAGCCGCGCGACCTCGCTGACCGCGTAGGCTCGCCCGCTGCCGATGTTGATGACATGGCTGCGCGCCTGGGGCTGTTCCAGCGCCAGCCGGAAGGCGCGGGCAACGTCGCGCACATGCACGAAATCGCGCTGCTGTTCGCCATCCTCGAAAATCAGCGGCCGCTGGCCATTGGCGATGCGCGAGGCGAAGTTCGCCAGGACGCCGGTATACGGGTTCGAGAGCGCCTGTCCGGCGCCGAAGACATTGAACAGGCGCAGCGCCACCGCGTCGACGCCATACGCTTCGCCGAAGATCAGTACGGCGCGCTCCTGGGCGTATTTTGTCAGCGCGTAGATCGAGGCGAGATCGACCGGTTTCTGCTCGTCGGTGGGCAGCGGCGACAGGACTTCACCTTCCGGCGACAGGGGATTCCATTGGCCGCTGCGGATGTCGTCCGGCTGCCGTCTTGCATTGTCGATGCGCCGGCCGTCTGGCGTGGCATAGAGACCCTCGCCATAGACGCTCATCGACGACGCAACGACGATCCGTTCGATCGGGCGTTTGATCAGCGCTTCCAGCAACGTGGCGGTGCCGAGGTCGTTGGCGCCGACATAGCGGGCGATCTCGTACATGGACTGGCCGACGCCCACTTCAGCCGCCAGGTGAATGATCGCGTCGACATCGTCGACCGCCTCTGTGATGGCGTCGCGATCGCGAACGTCGCCTTTGATCAGCTTGGCGCCTGCCGGCAGGCTGATTGCCTCGCCGCCATGCACCTGATCCAGCAGCGCATCGAGAATTGAAACCCCATAGCCATGTTCAACGAGTTCCTGGGCGACGTGGCGGCCGATGAAACCGCAGCCTCCCGTGACCAGTATACGTTTCACGACAACTCCTCATGCGAATGGCTTTGCCGCCCCAAACTTCCGGGCGAAAGGTTTGTTCCCTTGCTTCAACAAAGTTCAGGAGGCTCGCCGGGGTAGGTTTCAACCAGGCGTGGGAACATCGAAGGCTGCTTGGTGTTAGGAGCCATGTTCGACCAACCGCGCGCACATGCCGGGCAGCGATGCATCTGCTGGTTGTGCAATGCGGGGGATCTCGCGGTGGAATCCAAGGGAGATTGCGATGTCTGAATCGAAGACGACCACCGATCACGACGAAATCCGCCGTTGGGCCGAGGACCGCGACGGGCGGCCGGCGGTGGTGCGCACCAAGGGCGAGGGCGGCATACTGCGCATCGATTTCGGCGAGCCTGAAGAGACGTTTGAGCCCGTCGAGTGGGACGAGTTCTTCAGGATATTCGATGAGAACGAACTGGCCTTCCTCTACCAGGATGAGACCAGCGGCGGAAAAACCAGCCGCTTCAACAAATTCGTCGAGCGCAGCCGGAAGTAGGGTCGCGGCAAACAGCGGCCACGGTCAGTGCAGCAGGTTTGCTCCGCGTGCCCTGACGATGTTTCGCATGATGCCGTTGAGCCAGTCCTCGGTGGAGGAGCCCGATCGTCTCTTGTCGATCTCGCCGATGGCCTGCTCGAGTGTTCGCTCGACCAGCCGGTCGGAAGCATCCATGTCTCCCAGCAGCAGACGCGCCGCGAGCCTGAGCTTAGGCAGCAGCGAAAATACGTCGTCCGAGGGCTCCGACGCTCGACCTCCTTTCGATGCCGACGTCTCGGCTGGGAAGAGAGCATCGAAAACAGCCTGGCCGTCCGAGGATTTTCGGAGGCTGCTGGCATACCGAAGGCGCTCCGGAATAACGATGTCTTCATCGCCGCTGAAAAACACGAACGGCACGCCACGGCGCATCAGTTCGTCGGCGATCGGGAATACCCGTCGTCCGTTGAGATTGACGTCCAGGATCGCGGCTTCCGCCTCGTCCGTATGTTTCGATGCCTGTTCGACCGTCGCCACTGGGCCAAGCACCACGGCGCCCATCTTGCTGAAGTAACGTGCAAGATCGCCCGCCAGCATCCATTCGTCCTCGACGATCAGGATATGCAAGCCTTGCAGGTCGCGCACCTCATTGTTCCTTCTTCCTGCGGGTTTTACGGCCGTCGGCGCAGACTTGTTCAAAGTGGCTGGCCAGGAGCTCTTGCAATCGTTCCGCGAGCGCGAGCAGGCGAGGCGGAATGTTTTCAGATACGGGGAACTTGGTCAGATCAGGCGAGGGCAACAGGATTTGCTTAGCCCGCTTTATTTCAGGTGGTCGTTTTGCCATTGGAACCGCCTCCAAAGTCAAATGTTAATGCCGACCGGCGGTGCTTTGTTCCGTTGGTAGACTATTCGCTGGCCTGAGGCTCGGCCCGGTCTTAATCTAAGCCCGATTTGACGGTCTCGTGTTCGCGGCTGTTACCAGAGGCGTGGCGTGGCATTCCAGAATGGAAGATTTCCCGTTGTCGGCGTCGGCGCATCGGCCGGCGGCATTCCCGCGATGGAGGGCTTGTTCAAAGGACTGACCGGCGGCACCGGCATGGCGTTCGTCGTCGTCACGCATCTCAGCCCGGAGCGGGAAAGTCTGCTGCACGAGGTCATCGGACGTTACACCGAAATGCCGGTCTTGGTGGCCGAGGAGGGCGTGGAGGTCCAACCCGACCAGGTCTATGTGATGCCGCAAAACGTCGTCCTCACCATCCGTAAGGGCGCGCTTTCGCTGCGCCGGCCGAACACGCTCAACCGCGAGCGCAAGCCGATCGACATCTTCTTCAGCGCATTGGCCGAGGACCAGGGCGAGTATGCCGTCGGCATTATCTTGTCGGGTGGCGATTCGGACGGCACGCTCGGCGCCAGGGCAATCAAGGAGCATGGCGGGCTGACCATAGCCCAGGCGTCCAACGGGTACGGCCCCCGCAACCCGGACATGCCGCAGAGTGCGATTTCGAGCGGCTTGATCGACATAGCGGCGCCCGCAGAGCAGATCGGCGCAAAGCTTCAGGCGTTTGCCCGCGGCTTCGAGGTGCTGAGCGGACTGGCCGAAGCGGACGACGAGCACAAGGCCGAGATGGATCGGGCCCGCGATGAAATCTACGCCATTTTGCGCAGTCATTCCGGTCACGACTTCTCCGGCTACAAGCCCAAGACGTTCCTGCGTCGCGTGAAGCGGCGCATGCAGATCACGCAGCTGCAGTCGATCACCACCTACATAGAGCGGCTGAAGAGGGATGCCGACGAGGTGGCGAAGCTGTTTCGCGACCTGCTCATCAACGTCACCAGCTTTTTTCGCGACGCCGAAGCGTTCAAATTGCTGGAGGACAAGATCATTCCGCAGATTTTCGAAGGCAAGAACGCCTCCGATGCGGTGCGTGTCTGGGTGCCTGGCTGCGCCACCGGCGAGGAGGTGTTCTCGATCGGCATGCTGATGCGCGAGCGCATGGAGAAGCTTTCGGCTCCGCCGCGCGTCCAGATATTCGCGACCGACATCGACGAGCCGGCGCTCGCGGTGGCGCGTGCGGCGCGTTATCCCGAAGCGCTGCTGCACGGGCTATCGCCACAGCGCAGGCAACGCTTTTTCCACCGCGACGGCGAGAGCTATGTGCTGGGCCAAGAGGTGCGCGAACTCTGCATTTTTTCGCCGCACAGCGTTATCCGCGATCCTCCCTTCTCGCGCATCGACATGATTTCGTGCCGCAACCTGCTGATCTATTTCGGCCCGCACATCCAGAACCGGGTCATTCCGATCTTCCATTACGCGCTGAGGCCGGGCGGTTATCTGTTCCTGGGCACATCGGAAAGCGTCGGCCCGCACGGCGACCTGTTTGCCACGGTCGACAAGAAGCAGCGGATATTCCAGGCGCGGGAACATGCCACGCCGCGGCCGCCGGTCCTTATCGGCAATGGCCGCGCGGATGTCCCTCCGGTCGGACGCGGCGGCTCGAAGAACGATGCCGCCAGCCATTCGCTCCGCCAGGCGATCGAGGCTCAGGTGCTGGAGCGGTTCGCCCCGCCTCACGTGCTGGTCAATGGCGATGGCGACATCGTCTACTATTCGGCGCGGACGGGCAAATATCTGGAAGCGCCGCAAGGCGCCCCGAGCCGGCAGCTGCTGACCCTGGCCCGCCGCGGGCTGAGACTTGAGCTGCGCGCCGCGTTGCGGGAAGCAGCCACGACGCGCCGCACGGTCGTGCGGGAGAACATAGCTGTCGACGAAGACGACGGACAGCTTCAGTTCATTACACTGACGGTCGAACCGTACACGGAGCGCGGCAATGGCGAGCCCCTCTACCTCGTCCTGTTCAATCCGGTGGGACAGGCCCAGATACGCTCCGATCCGGCACGCGAAAGCCGCGGCACCGACGATGCGGCCGATCTCGAACGGGAGTTGCGCGACACACGCGAGCGGTTGCAGTCGACCATCGAGGAATACGAAACCGCGCTGGAGGAAGTAAAATCTTCGAACGAGGAACTCGTCTCCGTCAATGAAGAGGCGCAGTCGACCAATGAGGAGCTTGAGGCCTCGAAGGAGGAGATGCAGTCGCTCAATGAAGAGCTCAACACCATCAACGCGGAGCTGACCGGCAAGATAGAGGAGCTCGACCGCGCCAACAGCGATCTCAGGAACCTGTTCGAAAGCACGGAAATCGCGACCATCTTCCTCGACCGCAATCTTGTGGTGCGGACCTTCACTCCCGCGGCATCGTCCTTCTTCAACTTGCGTCCATCCGATGTCGGCCGGCCGCTGACCGATCTTTCGAGCCAGCTCGACTACCCCGAGCTGAAGCGGCACATCCAGGCGGTGTTCGAGTCGGGAGAGACCCTGAACCATCACCTTACGCGCGACGACAAGGGCCGGTTCTACCTGGTTCGCATCAACCCTTACCGGGACAAAGGCGGCAGCATCCAGGGCGTGGTCGTGACCCTGATCGACGTGACGACACTGGCGCAGGCGGAAGAGCGTCAGCAGGTGCTCATCTCGGAGCTGAACCATCGCGTCAAGAACATGCTGGCGGTCGTCGCCAGCATCACCAACCGGACACGTGAAAACTCGGCGTCGAAAGACGAGTTCGCCGACGCCTTGGTCGGCCGGCTGCAGGCGATGTCACGAGCCTATAGTCTGCTCTCGCGAGAAAGCTGGACCGAAGCTTCCGTCGAGGAACTGCTGCGCCAGGAACTCGATCCCTTCGGGGCCGAACGGTTCGAACTCCATGGCAAACGGGTGAACCTCAAGCCGGTACAAGGGCTTTCCTTCGGCATGGCAATCCATGAACTGGCGACGAATGCCGCCAAATATGGCGCACTGTCGAAACCTGCCGGGCGGATAGTCGTAAAATGGTCGGTCGCAGACGGAACCTTCAGGCTCACTTGGCGCGAGAAGGGCGGCCCCCGCATCAAGGAGCCAACCGACAGCGGCTTCGGCCTTACCCTTCTACGTGGCGAAATCGGCTACCGGCTGGGCGGAAAGGTTGAAACAACTTTCCACTCAAATGGTTTGGAGGCGGAAATCGCATTTCCTCTGACCCGCGAGGGCTCGTCGTGACCGGAAAGGTGCGTGTGCTGATCGTCGAGGACGAATGGCTGATCGCCGACGACGCGGCGGCTTACCTGCGCAAAGCCGGCCATCAGGTGGTTGGACCGGTTTCGTCGGTGACGGCAGCACTCCATCTCGTCGGTGAAGGCGGCATCGACGCGGCGTTGTTGGATATCCAGTTGAACGAGGAAACCAGCTATCCGATCGCGGAAGCATTACGGACGCGCGGTGTTCCGTTCGCCTTCCTCTCCGGGTATGGCGAACGCGAAATTCCGGCAGGGTTCCGCACATGCAGGATCGTCCAGAAGCCGGCGAGCCAGAGTGCGATCCTGAATGCCGTGGATGAACTCGCACGAGCCGGCTGAGGTTGCGATTTGAAAGTCGCGCCAGGTCACATCGGCGTGGTGCGTGCCTGCCGCGAACGACGAACGCCTATGGCAAGATCCGCACCGGTACCGATTTGACCGCCGGAACATGAGCCTTCTCGGCTCTGTGCCACAAAGGAACCAGCGGGTTGAGCTCGGGATAGTAGCCGGCACAATTTCCCTCCGGCACCGAGAAAGGCGTGATGCGCAGCCCGCGCACGCGGCGCTCCACACCATCATGCGCATTGGCCTCGAGATCGACCTCCTGTCCCGCGCTCAAACCGAGGCGCTGAATATCCTTTTCATTCATCAACAGCACCATGCGTGTGCCGCTGATGCCGCGCAGCCGGTCGTTGTAGCCGTAGACCGTCGTGTTGAACTGGTCGTTGGAGCGCACCGTGATCAGCGTCAGCACATCGCGGCCGGCGACATCGATGTCAGGGTCGGTTTCAAGGCCACTTGGCAGCTTGAAGTTGGCCTTCTTGTTCGGCGTCTCCCACACTCGCTTGCTCGCCTTGATGTCGCGATGGAAGCCGCCGGGCGTCAGGAAACGCTCGTTGAAGTTGCGGAAATGTTGGGGGTAGCAGCGCTCGATTTCGTCGCGGATGCGGGAATAATCCTCAACCCACTCGTCCCATGGGATCGAACTCCTGCCCGGCACTGTCACCTTGGCAAGCTCGGCAACGATCCTGGGCTCCGAAAGCAGATGTGGCGAAGCCGGAGGTCGCGACCCGAATGAGCCGTGGATACAGGCGGTGGAATCCTCTACCGACACCCTTTGGTCGCCGCTCGCCTGATGATCTCTTTCCAGCCGAGACAGGCAAGGCAGCAGATAGGTTGTCCGGCTGGTGATCAGGTGGCTGCGGTTGAGCTTGGTCGCGATCTCGACATGCAGGTCGAGCCCACGCCAGGCTTTCTCGACCAGGCCGGTTTCCGGAACGGCCCGCACGAAATTGCCGCCGAGCCCGACGAAGCCCTTGACCGATCCGTCGATGACGCCTTCGCAGGTCTCGACCGTATCGAGACCTTTCTCGCGCGGCGGTTCAAAGGCGTAGAATTCGGCGAACTTGTCGAGTGGGACGAGCTCGGGTTTTTCCGATATGCCGACGGTACGCTGCCCCTGGACATTGGAATGGCCGCGCAGCGGTGAAATGCCGGCGCCGGGTTTTCCGATATTGCCGCGCATCATCAAAAGATTGCACAGCATCTGGACGTTCTCGGTGCCGTGCCGATGCTGGGTCAGGCCCATGCCGTAATTGCCGATCACGGCGTTGGAATGACTGTAGACCTCGGCGACATGCTCCAGATCGGCCTGCGCGATGCCGGATCGCGCGACGATATCGCTCCACTGGGTGTTGCGCAGGAAGGCTTCGAACTCGGCGAAGCTATGCGTGTGTTCGGCGATGAAAGCCGTATCGAGGGCACGCGTCCTGCCGCTTTCGCGGGCGGCATCGTCGAGGGCCAGCAACGCCTTGGCGATACCCGTCATCGCGGCGATGTCGCCGCCCGAACGAACCTGGAAGAAGTCGCTGGACATTTTGGTGCCCGGTCCGGGCGACAGCATGTCGAGAGGGTTTTGCGGATTCTTGAAGCGCTTCAGTCCCCGCTCGGGCAAGGGATTGAAAGTGAAGACGGGCACGTTGCGTTGACGCGCCTCTTGCAGCGGATGCAGCAGGCGCGGCGCCGTCACCCCGGTGTTGTGCCCGAAGAAGAACATCATGTCGCATTTTGCAAAGTCTTCGAGCTGCACGGTCCCGACCGGCGAGCCGATCGATTCCGGCAAGCCGACCGAGGTTGATTCATGACACATGTTGGACGAATCGGGCAGGTTCGAAGACCCATAGATCCGCGCAAAAAGCTGGTACATGAACGAGGCCTCGAGCGAGGCGCGGCCGGACGTGTAGAACACCACCGATTTGGGATCGAGCCGTCGCAATTCGGCAGCTATGTCGCCGAACGCATCGTCCCAGGAAACCGGCTCGTAACGGTCGGTGGCGGCATTGTAGCGCATGGGCGCGGTAAGCCTGCCCTGCTTCTCCAGATCGTGGTCCGGCCAATCGAGCAATTCCGCCACCGAGTGCTCGGCGAAGAATGCGGGTTCGCAGCGCTGCTTGGTCTGGTCCCACATCGTCGCCTTGGCGCCGTTTTCACAAAATTCGAAAGGCCTCGGCTGGGCCGGCTTTGCCCATGAGCAAGACACGCACATATAGCCGTCGGCCTTGTTCTGCTTGAGCAGCGTGCTCCATATCCCGGACAATAGCAGGCCTTCGCCTCGCGCCTTGCGGACCAGGGATTTGAGTGATCCCCAGCCGCCTGTCGGGTGGTCGTATTTCTTGGTTTCGATGCGATCGGTTACGGCGGGTTTCATGCGAGCCACTCCCTGTAGAAGAGCACTCATACGAACCCGCCGTGAGGCTGAATGTTCCCGGCCGGCTCCGTCCCGTCACGCCGTCCGTCTCACCGGAACCATTTCCGCCATCGTTTGTTCGGCTCAAAGAAGGGAGCCGTGCGAAATGGAGCGACGTAACGCGTTAATTGCAATGGTGATTTCGGCCATCATCATCGTCGGCCTTCTCATAGGCTTTTTGTACGGTGATATGGGCTGGCAAACCTCGCCGCTCAAAAGAGCCCCTGAGCAGAACCAGGGGGGCAATGCCCCGGCCGACACCTCGCCTGCCGCCGGCATCAAGAAGAACCCCAGGGAAAATACCGAAATGCCAGGCCAGCAATGAAGGCCGGTCCGGCAATGAAGTTAGCTAATGCCACGAACTGAAACGGGTTCCTGTTTTTGCGGCGCCATAACGGCGCAAATGCGCGGCGAGCCGTTCTGGGTTTGCTCCGATCACGATGACGACTGTCGCAAGGCGATGGGAAGCCCGCTAACGGTGTGGGTCGGTTATCGGCCTTCTGAATTCACATTGCTCACCGGCACTCCGAAGACCTTTTCGAAAACCCCCGGCGTGCTCCGGTCCTTCTGCGCGGATTGCGGAACATCGATCAGCTATATCGACCAGGGCCTGCCCGACGAACTCTATCTGGCGATCGGCTTTCTCGACCACCCCGAACGCTTTCCGCCACAGGCCCACGCATATTGGGACATGAGGCTGCCCTGGGTCGACTTTCCAGACGAGCTGCCGCGGGTGGGGACGTATTCGAGGCGGCGAGATCCGGCCTTCGGAAATCCGGCGGAACGCTAGCTTTCGATCCCCTCGCTGGTTGGAAAACGTGCCATTCTGGCTTCGTACGAAAACGACGATTGGCGCGCGGCTGAAAACGCGCGATCATGTGCCAATGGGCCGCCGCTTGGATGACAAGCTCGATTGCAAGGCGTGTGGGACGATCCTGATGGAGATTCCCGACAACCCGAAGGATTCGACGCCGATCTATTGCAGCAGTTGCGGCGCCTATCTCGGCGAATGGGGCGATCTGCAGGAGGATTTCTTCAGGCAGGCTTTCGGCGCCCAGGCCTTCGATCTGAACAACGGAAACATCATCAAGAAATAGTCCTGGATTATGCCGGCCTCCCGCCGGCCAAGCCACGGACTGTGGACCCGGCTCGTTGCGGCAACCGCCCTTCGTATCGGACCCTCGGGAACCTTTCTCCCGAGCCGCTTGTTTGGGTGGCGGAAGGAGACACGCCATGAGCACAAAACCTCCCCCTGTGCCGCCGAAGAATCTGAGCCCAAAGGGCGCCGGTGAAAAAAAATCGGTAGCAGCCGACCAGGCACCGCAATCTGCCGTTCCGGATCCCGACAAGCAGGGCCAGCAAGGCAACACGAAGGTCAACACCACCCATCAAGGCAACGTTCAAGATCGCTAGGTCATGTCCACGTCGAAGAAAACTCCTGCCAGCATCCGCCAAGGCGGTCCTGGCGCCGCGCACGAAAACGCCAAGAAGCCGCTGAGCGTAGAAAAGCCGCCGGCCGAATCCGACCGGCGCAGCCACAGCAAGGTCTCCGGCGGCGGCGGCGAACGCGACAGCCATCATACCCACGACCCTGAAAAGAAAGGCGACACTCGGCCCGCGCATCAGGGCAAGTGAAATCGGGTGGCGACGCGAAAGGTAGGTAGAGCTCGAGCGAAATGTCAGCGGGGACGGCGCGCCGAGGCAATCGGCACGACATTGTCGACATTTGCCACCGGGACCACCGGCAAATCGAACAGCATCGGAAGCCCCCGCGTCGCGGCCATTTCCACGATCAGCTCCTCGATGGAGTGATCCGTCAGGCGGGTCTCGATGCCCCGCCGGATCATCGCTGCAAGTTTATGGACTGGCACCGGCACCGACTTCGCCCGATTGTCGAGCAGCTTGCTGATCTCTATCACGACGTCAGCGTCGATATTCCTGGGCAAGTCTCGCATAAGCGCCTCCTCGCCAAACGAAAAGCCCGCCGCACCTTTCGATACGGCGGGCGATCCAGTAATGCGCACCGGCGAGGGGATCGGGGGTGGGCGTGCCGGCGCGCGCAGATCGCAAGTATTTTACTTAAATCCGACAGCTTCGATGTGTCACGGAAAAACATCTGTACGTTTTTTACCGACCCACCCGGATCATTAGCCATCCCTGCCGTCGCGGGCTCCGCTGCCTCCGGACGGCGAACCAAACAGTATACATTATAAACTTAAAACATCTTGCCAGGCGGTCCAGCCTGTGCTCCACTTCGCGTTGGAACATGGCCTGCAGGTCGAATTCTATCGATATGTGGCTGCATTTCAACGGATCACTGCGAGAACACCAGCCTCAAACCATATACGAAATCTTCGCATGGGAAGGCGCGGATGACGGAAACGATAGAGCTCAAACGGGTTGGCGATGGCAATCTGCGTGCCCAGGTCTATCAACAAATCCGGCTGACCATACAGCACGGCGAATTGGCGCCTGGCCAGAAGCTCGTCGATGTCGACATCGCCGCCCAGCTCGGCATTTCCAGAATGCCTGTCCGCGACGCCTTGATGCAGTTGGTGCATGAGGGCTACCTCGTCGGCACCACACGCGGCTTCACGCTGCCCACACTTACCGCAACGGATGTTGCCGACATCTTCGAGGTCCGCCGCTTGCTCGAGCCGCGGGCCGCCGCACACGCTGCGCGGACACTTGACGCCGCTGGCCTCAAGACGCTTGCAGCCGCGCTTCGGGAGGCGGAGGCTGCGGCCGCCGCCGGCGATGCCGATCGCTTTTTCCAAGCCAATTCGGCATTCAGGAATTGTTGGCTCGGTGCCGTCGAGAACGAGCGCCTTTCACAAACGATTGCCCGCTTCGCCGACCACGTGCTCGTCGTCCGCTTAAGGACGCTGTCGCACCAGCCGACGCAGGCCGTCGTCGTGGCCGGCATGCGCGCCATCTACGAGGCATTCGTCAAGCGCGACGCCGTCGCCGCTTACGACTGCATGACCCACTTCATTCAGAACGCCGAGGAGCGTTTCATGAAGCTGAGCCCACCGTTTCAATATTCCAGCGGTGGAGGTGAGAGCATGTCGCGGCGGGGGAAATCATGATCAGGAAGCAGCACCCGCTGAAAGGGCCGAACAGGTTCAAGCTCGGCGTCTTTTCCATGAACGCCGATGGCGGCCTGGCAATGACCACCGTCCCCGAGCGCTGGCGCGCTCGCTGGGAAGACAACCTCAACTCCGCCTGTATCGCCGATCGCGCCGGCCTTGAGTTTCTGCTGCCGATCGCCCGCTGGCGCGGCTTCGGCGGTTTGACGCATGTGCGGGAATGGTCGTTCGAGACTTTCACCTGGGCGGCGGGCCTTGCCGTCGCCACCGAAAACATCGGCCTGTTCATGACGGTGCATGTGCCGCTGGTTCACCCGCTGCAGGCTGCCAAAGCGCTGGCGACGGTCGACCACATCTCCAACGGGCGTGCCGGCTTGAACATCGTCTGCGGCTGGAACCCGGACGAGTTCGCCATGTTCGGGCAGACGGTCGGCGAGCGGACCTACGATCAGGCCGAGGAATGGATCAACATCATCGTGCGTGCCTATCAATCCAGGGAGCCGTTCGACTTCAGCGGCGAGTTCTATGATCTGAAGGGTGTCGTCAGCCGCCCGCCAAGCCTGCAGGCGCCGCGCCCGGTGACCATGAACGCCGCCTTCGGCGCGCCGGGGCGCAACTATGCAGCGCGCCACTGCGACTATCTGTTTTCGACTTTTTCCGAAATCGCCGACGGCCGTGCGCATGTGGTCGACATCACCAACCGAGCGGCCGAGGTCGGACGCGAAGTCGGCGTCTATACGGTCTGTCACGTCGTCTGCCGGGAGACCCAGCAGGAAGCCGAGGACTATTACCGGCACTACGCGCTGGAATGCGCGGACGAGGGCGCGGTCGACGAGCATATGCGCAAGAAGAAGGAATTCGCGAACTCGCATGATGCGAAGGCCTTCACCGAATATCGGCAAAGGTTCGCCGGCGGTGCTGGAACCTTCCCGCTCATCGGCACGCCGGAAAAGATCGTCGACGATCTCACCGAGATCATGGACCAGGGTTACTCCGGCGCCGCCCTCACATTCGTCAACTACACCTACGAACTGCCCTTCTTCTGCGACCGCGTGCTGCCGCTGATGCGCCAGGCCGGGCTTCGAGTAAATTGATGCCGGCGGCCGCCATTCCGACGCCGTGGGTGGATGGGCACGACGCCATTAATCCGCGCGCGTTCAAGCAGGCGATGAGGGCTGTGGCGGGCTCGGTCGCCATCCTCGCCTCGGAGCATGACGAGATCGGCTTTTGCGGCATCACGGCGACAGCACTCTGCTCGTTCAGTGCCGAGCCGCCGTCGCTGCTGGCCTGTGTCAACCGCGGCAGCACCTTTGCCTCGGCCATTCGCGAAGGCTTACCTTTTTCGGTCAATCTTCCCGCCGGTGACCAGGAGAACGTTGTGCGTGCCTTTGGCGGCATGACCAAAGCCAAGGGCGCCGCGCGGTTCTCGTCCGGATCATGGGTGCGCGGCGAAACCGGCGCGCCCTTGCTTGTCGGCGCGCGGGCAATGTTCGAATGCCGGGTCGCCGAAATCATTGTGCGGGCGTCGCACATGATCGTCATTGGCATCGTCTCAGGCGTCGCGCTGGATCGCGCTCACCGATCGCCGGTCTTCTACGCGCATGGGCGGTTTCTGACAGTGGGAGATGATGTCAACTAACCGCCGTTCGTGTGGCGGCGCAGCGTGCAATTTCAGATCGGCCCGATGATGGGCCCCGGCGAAGTGAATCTATCAGAGGGAGTACGGCAATGCGCATTTGGAAATCCCTTGTTCTAGAGCGGTTCCCCCTTTGACGGAATCAAAGGGGATTCCAGATTTATCTGTTTTGTGATTCAAGATGCTGGCTGGAGTGGAGGCCAGCATCGGA